>JBEHXY010000333.1:0-4721 GCA_048498455.1 Planctomycetota bacterium
GGGATCGGTCACCGCCTTGTTCCGCCGCGAGTTCGGATCCGCATGCGAAAAGTCCGTCGGATCGAAAAACGGATAGTTCGCCATCGCCAGGATCCGCCCTGTGTGCGGGTCCATCACGATCGCCGTGCCGCTCTCGGCCGCAAAATCCTTCACGGCTTTCTGCAGCTCGTTCTCCGCGATCCCCTGCACCACCGAGTTCACCGTCAGCCACACGTCCCGCCCTTCATCCGGCGCCTGGTACCGCTGGTCCTGCACCAGCAGCGTGTGCCGCGCCGCATCCTTGGTCACAAACATCTGCCCCGGCATCCCCCGCAGCATGAAATCGAGCTGGTGCTCCATCCCGTCCACCCCCTCGTAATTGTTCGCAAACCCGATCACGCTGCCCCCCAGCTGCCCCAGCGGATACACCCGCTTGATCGACTTCACAAACCCCACCCCGTCCAGCGCGTGATACAGCAGCCGCGCCTTCACCGTCGCCTCCGCCCGCACCGCCGGATCCTTGCTCTTGGTCGAAATCTTCCCCTCGTCCCGGCTCTCCTCCCGCAACCGCGACTTGAGCTCCGCGAACTTTTCGTAGAACCCCTCATCCACTTCCTTGGCCAGCCACAAGAACCGCCGCGGACGCCCATCCTCATACGCCGCGTTCTTCTCGATCTCGAAAAGCACCTCGTCGGGCTTCTTGTTCAGAAGCGGCGCCAGCGCCTCGGCCAGCATGTCCCGCGCTTTTTCAATCTCCTCATCCTTCAGCGCGTTGAGCTTCCCCTCCGGATCCATGATGTAGCCAGGATCCGCAAACAGGTTGTACATCCGCACCGACAACGCCCCCGGCGTGCCGTCCGCGAAGATGATCCCCCCCCGATCCGCCATGATCGGAATCCCCGCCGTGTATTGCCGCGAAAGCTTGTCTTTCATGTCCGGCGTCACATGCGCCTGGATGTACGCCACCCGACCCAGCAGCCCCATCAGCCCCATCGCCGTCGCCACGAGCATCCCGCTGGCCAGCCACTGCGTCCGTTTGAGAGCGTCCATTGCTGTCCATCCATCCCTGTCACCCCCGCCCCGCCACCAGGTCACATGTCACGTTTATCGGGGGCGATCCGGGTTCGCATGGCCGTTGCCGCCGCCACTGCCGGAACTGCTTCGCACCGGCGCCGGATCCGGCCGCACCGGCGACACATCGCCGCGCACCGGCGCCACCAGGTCGGTCTCAATCGCCGGCAGCGACACGCCGGCACGCGGGTTCGCCGACTGCCGCGGCGTCATCGCGCCGCCGGTGTCCACGCCCGCTTTCTGCAGGCCCGCCGCCAGCGCCCAGGGATTCGTCCGCCGGGCGATCTCCACCCGCTGGTCCCACAGGGTGTGTTCCCGCGCGGTGATTTCATCATGGATCTTCATGCTCTGGCTCGTCAGCTCCAGGCGGTGCTGCCGCAGCGCCAACAGCGCCAGCGCCACCATCAGAAACGTCCCCAGCGTGAAGAGCAGCTTGAACACCCGGAATCCTTCGAGCGAGAGCACCGCTCTCCAAATGCGATGACCGGGGCTGCCGCGCCCCGGTCATCCGCAGATATCGGCAGTTTTATTGGCCAGGCGGTACTCTTTTCGAGCCCATTCTAGAGAATGCCCAGCCGCGCACGCAATCCGCTCACCGCTGAGCCACCGGCCCGAATCGCCTCACATCGGCAGCTTCAACTTGTCGCCCACCTGCAGGCTCGACGCGTTCTTCAACCCATTGACCGCAATGAGCTTCTTCACCTGCGCCTGCGGGTTCTCACTGTCGAGCTTCCGGGCGATCTTCTCCAGCGAGTCCCCCTCCTTCACCACATACACCTTGGCGTCGGCCTTCTTGGAGTCGGTCTTTTTGACCGGGTCCTTGGTCGAATCAGCCTTGCCCGCATCCCCCTTGCCCACCGCCACCGACACCGGCTTGGTGGTGCCCGCCTTGCCATCCGCCAGTTTGCTGGCGGCAACCTTGCCATCCGCCCCCTTGTTCTGCGTCGTCTTGGTCCCCGGCAGCCCGATCACCACGCCCGGATCCTGCGTCTTGTGCTCCGCCGCCTTCTTGGGATCGGCCTTCGCCACCGGCGTCGCGCTCTTGGCCATCGCCGCAGCCACCGCCGCCGGCGACGCCGGGATCACCAGCTTCCGACCCGCGATCAGAAACGGCTGACCATCCTTCAGGATGCCCGGGTTCGCCGCGATGATCCGCTGCCGGTTCTCCGACGTGTTGGCCTGGTAAAACTTGCTGCTGATCTTCCCCAGGCTGTCCCCCTTGGCGATCACATACTCTTCCCCGGGCACCTTCGCCGCGCCTGGCTTCGCCGCCATTCCCGCCGGCGCCGCCGCCCCCGCAGCGCCATCATTCATATCCATCGTCGCCATCGCCGGCGTGTCCTGCACCTGCACCGTCGGCGGCACATCCAGGTTCTGCACGCTCGCCACCTGCACCGGCCCCGCAGGCACCGCTGACACCGGGGCCGATACCACCGGACCCGTCGGCGCCGGCACCGACAGCGGCGCCTCCCGATGAATGTCCGCCGCAAACGCCGCCGGAATGTTCGGCACGCCGCTCGCCGGCGCCCCCGCCACCGCCGTGCTCTCCGCCTGCACCATCGCCGGAACCCCCACCTCCTCCAGCAACTGCGTCCGTTTCGCTTCCCCGATCGGCAAAGGCGCCATCTTCCCGGTCGCCACGCTCGAGGGCGCACCGCCCGGAGGCGTCCCCAGGTACTCCGACAACAACACGCCGATCACCACGATCACCCCCAACCCCGTCAACATGCCGACCTTGGCTTCCTTGGTCATACCTTGCTCACTCCCTTGATGCTCTTTTACTCACTCCGCGGCCACATCATGCGACCGCTTATATCATTTGCTTTGCCCGCCCGTCCATCGCACCGACCGCAACTTCGCACTCCTGCTTCGCGGGTTCCGGTTCATCTCCATTTCCGAAGGCTCCAGCGGCTTTTTTGTCAGCGGCTCGCACCGCCCCGCTTCCTCCCACCCCTTCACCGCCTGCTTCACCAGCCGGTCTTCGCCCGAATGAAAACTCAGGAACGACGCCCGGCCACCCGGCTTCAACAACTGCGGCACCGATGCCAGAAAATCCTGCAGGCTCTCCAGTTCCAGGTTCACCGCCATCCGCAGCGCCTGGAACGTCCGCGTCGCTGGATCGATCTGTCCCCACTTCGCGGGAACCACCGACCGCACCAGCCGCGCAAGCTGGCCGGTAGTACGTATCGGCTCCGTTGCGCGCGTCTGGACAATTTTCCGCGCAATCTTGTAAGAAAAACGTTCCTGCGCGTACTCAAAGAGCGCATCGGCAATCTGCTTCTCGTCCCACTCCGCCAGCAGATCCGACGCCTTTTTCTTCACCCGCGGGTCCAGCCGCATGTCCAAGGGCGCCTCCGCATTGAAGCTCAGCCCATGCTTCGCATCCAGCAACTGGTTCGTCGACACCCCAAAATCCGCCAGCAGCCCATCCACCCCCGCAATCCCCAGCGCCTCCAGCACCTCCACCGCCTCCCCGAAATTCGCATGGAACGTGCGAATCTGCACCTCGGCAATAGCCGCATCCTCCAGCCGCTTCCGCGCGTACTTCAAATTCTCCGGATCCACATCCAGCGCCACCAGCATCCCCCCCGGGCTCAGCCGTTTGGCGATCTCCAGCGCATGCCCCCCGCGCCCCGCGGTGCAATCCATCACCACCTGCCCCGCCGCCGGCACAAGCGCCGCCAGCACCTCCCCCACCATCACCGGCTCATGCCCATGCTCCGGCAGCTCAGCCATCTCGCACCATTAACAACATCCGCCAAACAGCCCCATTCATACCGCCCGCCCACCCGCGCCGCCACCTCAAGGCGTCTGCACCTTCCCCGACTTCACCCGAACCTCCACCTCCTTCTTGCCCGATTCCAAAACGGTCGACTCTGTTGGCGCATACCCCTCCGGAGCCACGCGCAACATCGTCCCCCGACCGCCTGCCCCCGAATCTGCAAAAAACTCCCGCCCACGCAATCGGCGATGCCACCCACAACGCCGGGCCGCGGGCTCCCCTGCACCCATCCCCGATACACCTTCATCCCCTTCACATCCACCGCCGCACCCGTATGCGCGTCCGTCACCACGCCCCGCACCACCGTCGGCCGATACATCGTCACGGCCCCGGGAACGCCCAGCCCCGACCCCAGAACCTGCTGTACATAACCGTCCGCCCGCAACACAATCACCGGCTGCAACGTTCCCGCAACTGGAATCGCAATCCGCCCTTCCCCGTCGGTCACCCCCGCCCAGTCCACAAACGCAGGAAGACCCTTCCCGTTGGACACCACAGTCACTTCCCACCGCGCTCCCAGGATCGGTCGCTCACCACAGGCCTCGCCGATAACGGCTGCGACGGCTTCAACGTCATTTCCTTCACCCAACCCAAATCCGCCCTACACCCACCCGGATACATCTTGCAAAGCGACAACGCCACCCGCGCCCCGCCAAGTCCCTGCACCACGTGACATCCCTCCGCCCCACCGCCCCCGCCGTCACCTCGACCGTACCTGCGCGTCATACCGCAACGCGCAGCCGCCCCCCACCTAATTCTGTTGTAACCAGGAATGCCGGACGAAACGTTGCCCACGCTCCCACTCCCCCCTGCTTCACCCCGCTCCCTTTTCTGTTCGCCCCATCGGCGGTACGCTCGCACCATGCGACCCCTCCGCTATGCCATCAAT
>JBEHXY010000334.1:0-4715 GCA_048498455.1 Planctomycetota bacterium
CTGAGTGCTGAGTGCTGAGGGTTTAGTTTTTTGTGGGTGGGGTGTAGGTGGGGAGGGATTTGGCTTTTTCGTTGAGGGCGTTGTTGATGGGGGCGAGGTTGAGGGCTTTGAGGCCTTCGACGAAGGCTTCGCAGTTGATGATGGCGCCGGAGGTGAGGGTGTGGAGGTGGTGGTCCTGGAAGAGTTTGTCGGCTTCGGTTTGGCCAAGCTTGTCGTAGATGTCGGCGATGATGTTGGAGTGGTCGACGAGGGGGACGTGTTCCTGGGCGGCGACCTGGCGGGTCCACTCGGACATGCCGCCTTTTCCGGGGGCGATTTCCTTGAGGCGTTCGACTTTGCCGTCGGTCCAGACGTCGCGGATGGTGAGGGTGGCGGGGATGGGGGTGGCGCCTTTGGCCTTGACGTCGTTGATCATCTTGCGGAGGTACCAGCCGTGGGAGTGCATGGTGGTGGGGGGAGCGCCGTTGCGGCCGGGGACTTCGGCGGTGTCGTCGCCGGTGCCGGCGAGGGGGCCGGAGTTCTGTCCGAACTGGATGACGACGAAGTCGCCGGGTTTGACGGCGGCGAGGAGTTTGTCCCAGGAGGAGGGGTTGCCGCCGCGGCCGGTGGTGTAGGAGTTGAAGCGTTCGCCGCCGATGCCGCCGTTGACGAGGTTGAGTTTGGAAGTGTCGAAGTAGTCGACGAGGAGCGCGGCCCAACCGCGGATGGCGTTGGGGTCGGTGGCGCGGCCGCCGGTGGCGGCGGTGGAGTCGCCGGCGATGAAGAGGGTGGGGAGGTTGGGGTTGAGGGTGGTGAGGGAGGTGTTGGTGTAGGGGAGCTTGTCGCGGGGGTTGGGGGTGGTGTTCGGGGCGGGGGCTGTGGCGGCGGGGGTTTGCTGGGCGGGGGCGAGCGGTGCCAGGAGGGACAGGAGGGACAGGGCGGCGAGGGGGCGGACGGTGCGATTCATGGGGAGCTCCTTGGGGGTTGCGGGTGCACTGAGAGGTCAACGCCAAGGGGGGGCGGAGTTTGCATGGGGGCTGGGGATGCGGCGGTTATTTGCGTGCGGGGGTTTCGGCTTCGGCGAGGGGGTGTTCGATGGCGGCGAGGCAGAGGCGGAGGTAGGCGTCATCGGCTTCTTTTGCATCTGCGGCGCGGGTGAATTCGGTGCGGGCGCGGGGGAGGTCGCCGGATTGCCAAGCGGCGCGGGCGAGGTCGAGGGAGCTGATTTTGACGCCGCCGGCGCGGGCTTTTTCGAAGAGGTCGGCGGCCCAGGGGTGGACGCTGCGGAAGGCGTACCAGGTGGCGAGGTCGGCGGTGGCCTGGGGGTCGGCTGAGCCGGCGGAGAACTTGGCGAAGGCGTCCTGGGCGCGTTTGGCGAGGTCGCGCTGGCGGCCGGCGCGGGTGAAGTCCCAGAGGCCGATGGAATCGCCGTCGAGGATGGCGAGGGAGTGGTTGTCGGGCCCGGGGGCGAGGCGGCAGTCCTGGGATTGGCCGACGTGGGCGAGATCGCCGAGGAGCTGGCCATCGGCGAGGTTCCAGATGCGGAGGGTGTTGTCGGCGTCGAGGGTGAAGGCGCGGGTGTTGTCGGCAGAGATGGCGAGTTGTCCGATGTCGAAGGTGAAGGTGTCGGTCCAGAGGGTTTTTTTGGCGTCGAGGTCGTAGAGGGCGAAGTGGTTGAGGGTGTCGTGGTAGAGGGCGCGGTGCTCGTCGACGGGAATGACGCCGCCGTTTTTGAGGATGGGGAAGCTGTGGACGGAGGCGCCGGTTTCGGCGTCGAAGATGTCGAGGTTCTGGGCGCCGCCGACGAGGAGCTTGGAGCTGTCGGGGGAGAAGCGCATGCGGACGGTTTTGAGGCGGGTGGTTTCGCTGGGGGAGGTCCAGGCGCGGGCGCCTTTTTTGAGGTCCCAGACTTCGATTTCGCCGTTGTTTTTGAAAGCGGCGGCGAAGCGTTCGTTGGGGCTGATCTCGAGATCACGTGCGCCGCGGTTGTTGGAGCCGGGGATGTTGACGATTTCGGCCTGGCGGGCGAGATCCCAGATGCCAATGCCCCCTTCGCGGCAGAGGGCGATTTTTTTGTCGCCCTCGAGGAAATGGAAGACGTCGAAGGTGGTTCGCTGGGCGGTGAGGGAGGAGAGGAGGCGGCCGGTGGCCTGGTCCCAGACGCCGAGGTGGTTGGGGTCGCTGAGGGCGGCGAGGAGGCGGCCATCGGCGGAGGCGGCGATGTGGTGGGGCAGATGGTTTTTCAGGGCAATGCGCTGGAGGGCGGGGGGCTCGGCGAAGTTCCAGACGCGGAAGGCGCGGTCGGCGTTGTTGCCGAAGGACCAGGCGAGGGTGTCGTGCGGAAAATAGCCGGCGGCGATGAGGGGTTCCTCGGCGGCGAGGAAGCGGCGGGTGATGTGGCCGGTGCGGGTTTCGATTTCGGTGAGGCGGTGGTCCATGCCGGCGGCGAGAGCAAGGCGGTCGTCGGAGGAGAAGACGACGTGGGCGAGGCTGTAGCCAGTCTGGGCGGCGCTGAGGGGCTCGCCGGAGGGCAGGCGGTCGATGCGGACGTTGCCGAACCAATCGGCGGCGGCGGCGAAGTCGCCGCGCGAGGAGACAGCGAGTTGTTTGACCTGGCCGGGGATGGGGTAGCGACGGACAAGTTTTCCGTTGAGGGGATCCCAGATGCAGACGCCGAACTTTTCAGCGCCGGCGACATCCTGGACGCCGGTGAGGGCATATTGGCCGTTGGGGGTGAAGGCGATGGAGGTGGCGTTGGAGCCCTCCGCGGTGGGGCCGAAGGTGGAGACCTGTTTGCCGGTCTGGAGGTTGAAGACCTTGGCGGTTCCATCGGCGCCGGCGGAGCCGACCCAGCGCTCGTCGGCGGAGATGGCGAGGCCGTTGATGGCGTCCTTGTGGGCGGGGGCGGACCAGAGCTTTTTGCCTTCAGGATAGGACCAGAGGGAGACCGCGCCGGCGCGGTTGGCGAGGGCGATGAACTTGCCGGACTTGGAGGCGGTGGCGTGGCTGGCGATTTCGTTGAGCGGGAGGGGCTCGTGGACCGGAGCGCCGGTGACGATGTCCCAGAAGAGGAGGGATTTGTAATCGATGGTGTAGCTGATAGCGGTGCGGCCGTCGGGCATGAGGGTGGCGGGGGTGGACTTGCCGGCGGAATCGTGGATGGCGACGGGGGAGGGGTGATCGGCCTCGCATTGGAGGAGGGCGATCTGGAGGGACTCGGGGGGGATGTTGATGCCGTCGTTGGCGAGTTTCTGGCGGCGTTCGAAGGCGTCATCGAAGGAGCGGTGGGCGTCGAGGTCTTCGCCGGCCATGCTCTGGGCGAGGCCCTTGGCGACGACGGCGAAGTAGGTTTGGCGTTCGGCTTCCTTGCGGCGGTCTTCGATCTCGGTTTTGCGGCTGTCGGCGAGGCGGGCCTGTTCCTGGGCGAGGGCGGCCTGCTTCTGGGCCTCGGCTTTCTGCTGCTCGGCGATTTTCTCCTGGTCGAGGGCGAGCTGGCGCTGCTGCTCGGCGATTTTTCGCTGCTCCTGCTCGCCGAGAATGGCCTGCTCGGCGACCTCCTTTTGCTGCTGGGCGACACGGGCGGCGGCTTCGGCGGCGAGGCGCTGCTGGTCGGCGCGGCGGGCGGCGGCCCATTCCCTGGCGGCGGCGAGGCCGATCTGGCCGTAGGACCAGAAGGTCACCAGCGCCAGCAGGCCGAGGACGCCGAGGGTGATGGCGGTTTTGCCTTTGTGCTTGGCGATTTTTTTGCGGAGGAAGTAGCGGATAGTCGGCGGGCGGGCGGCGATGGGTTCGCCGCCGAGGTAATTGGTGATATCGGCGGCGAGGTTGCCGGCGGAGGCGTAACGTTCCTCGGGGAGGCGGGCGAGGGCCTTGAGCAGGATGGCCTCGAGTTCGCCGGTGATGCCGGTGGCGGCTTTGCGGGGCGGGATGACGTCTTCCTCGGCGATGCGGCGGAGGACGGTGACGCTGCCGCCGGTGAGGTCGTGGGGAGGCTGGCCGGTGAGCAGGAGGTAGAGGATGACGCCGAGGGAGTAGACGTCGGTGCGGGTGTCGAGGTTTTTGATATTGCCGCCGGCCTGTTCGGGGGACATGTAGGCGGGGGTGCCGGCGATGTCGCCTTGGAGGGAGACCTGGAGGCTTTCACCGCTGGTGTCCTTGGCGAGGCCGAAGTCGAGGATGTGAGGCTCGCCATCATCGGTGACAAGGATGTTGGAAGGCTTGAGATCGCGGTGGATGACGCCGCGCTGGTGGGCATGCTGCATCGCCAGGCAGACCTGGCGGAGGAGGCGCAGCGTGGCGGTGCGGTCCAGGGCGCGTTCCTTCACAAAACGATCGAGCGGAACCCCCTCGATGAGCTCCATTGCGTAGTACCAGCCGCCCTGGTCGAGACCGCTGGCATAGACGCGTGCGATGTTCGGATGGTGCAGGCTGGCCGCAAGCTCGACCTCCCGCGTGAAGCGGGCCTTGGCGCGCTTGGAACCAAAGCTCGCCTGGTTCAGCAGCTTGATGGCCACCGGCCGCTTGGTACTGGCCTGGATGCCCGCCCAGACGACGCCCATGCCGCCCTCGCCGAGGCGTCCGGTGATCTCGTAACCGTTGATCGAGGGAAAGGTGTTTGTCCCGGGAAGGTCCTCGTCCGGCGCAGAGTCTCCCAACAGGTGCGGGTCCGAACTCGACATGATGGTGCTCCCAAGCCCACGGTGGTGCGGCAGAAATGAGGGTGCCGCATGATAATC
>JBEHXY010000335.1:0-4712 GCA_048498455.1 Planctomycetota bacterium
TGTGCCTTCGACGATGCCCACGCTGACCGCCGCGATCTGCCCTTTGACCACCTTGGCGGTCTTGGAAAGAGTGCCGGCCTTTTTGGCGGCGGCGACGGCGTCCATGACGGCGACCCAGGCGCCGGTGATCGCGGCGGTGCGGGTGCCGCCGTCGGCCTGAAGGACATCGCAGTCCACAAACAGCGTCAGGCCGTCGAGCTGCGAGAGATCAATGCAGGCGCGCAGGGAACGGCCGATAAGCCGCTGAATCTCGACGCTGCGGCCGTCGGGCTTGCCGGAATCGCGGCGTTTGCGGGTGAGGGTGGAGGAGGGCAGCATGCCATACTCCGCGGTGAGCCATCCGCCGGCGCCCGGGCCCTTGGCCCGCAGCCACGGGGGCAGGTCCTTTTCGATCATGGCGGTGCACAAAACGCGGGTTTCGCCGAAGCCGATCACGACACTGCCGCCGGCATGCTTCGTGAAGCGGCGGCGGATGGACAGGGGGCGCAGGGCGCTGGGCGATCGGCCGTCGTGGCGTTTGGTCATGCAAATCTCCTGTGACGCGGGCACTCTAACCGCGAGGAGCGCGGGGTGAAAGCGGCGCGGTCGCCGCGCGGGGAAAGTTGCCCTATCATGCGGCCCATGGCAGGAAAACGAACGACAACGGGTGCGCCCGCAAGCGGCGCGCAGGTGGCGGCAGCGCCGCTGGTGGTGCTGGTGCTGACACTGCTGGCGGTGGCCCTGTGGCGCGAATCGCTGGCCGTGGGCATCCTCTTCAAGCCGACGATCGAGAACAACCTCGGGTCGCTGGTGCACTGGCGGCAACTGGACAACTTCGCGGGGCCGCTGTGCCTGTTGCTGCTGGCCGCGACGGGCAGGCGCTGGGTCGGGCTGGCCACGGTGCTGGTGGGCGCCGGGACGTTGCTGCTGGGCACGAGCATCCTGGCGATGCAGTGGGCGGCGCCGCTGGGGCTGCAGGACTGGTTGATGCGCAGCGGGGCGGCGGGTCTGGCGCTGGGGGCGGGGACGCTGGTGGTGCGCGAGCTCAGTGCGGGGTTGGACCGGCTGGGCGCGGCGACGGCGAACGTGGGGCGGCAGGGAGCGAGGCAGGGGGCGGGCGGGTTGGATCTGATCGACCTGGCGCGGTTGGTGATGGTGCAGTGGGTGCTGGTGTGGGCGGCGGCGGAGGTGTTCCTGCGGTTTCGACTGGCGGCGGTGGATCTGGCGGCGTCGGCGGCCGGGCGGGTGCTGCTGTTCAGTTTGCCGACGCTGGGGATCCTGCCGAACCTGCTGATGAGTACGACGCTTCGCTGGGGGCCGGCGATTGCTGCGGGGAAGGGGCGGGCGCGGCCGCGGGCGTGCCTCGTGGGGATGGTGGTGGTGAACGTGGGGGCGATCGTCATGGTGGTGTTTCCGAAGGCGGCGGGGGTTGGCGGGGCGCTGGTGGCGGCGGGCGTGGGGCTGTTTGTGATCGGGTTGCCGGGGGTTCGGGTGATGCTGGCGGCGGCGTGGGCGGTGCTGGCGGTCGGGGTGTTGGGGGTGGCGGGGTTGTCGGCGTACACGGTGATGACGGGGCAGCCGGTGCTGGAGTATGTGGCGGCAGGGATGCGGTATGTGTTGATGCCGGGGGCGCTGGTGCTGTGGTTGGCGGCCGCGGGGTGGGGAGCGTTGGGGCTGGTGCCGGAGCGGTGGCGCGGGGGTGAGTTGGGGCGGGTGGCGATCGGGTGCCTGGTGGTGGCGCTGGTGGGGACTGTGGGCGCGTTCTGGCTGGAGGCGGGGGTGGGGAGCGGGATTCAGCTGCTGGCGTTGTCGAGCGTGGCGGAACTGGCGGGAGTGGTGCTGGGCGGCGCTTTGGCGCTGCGTGGGCTGCGGATGGGCGGGGGTATGCGCGGTTTAAGCGCGGGTAAGACTGGTTAAGCGTCGGTAAGCGGCGGGGTGTTGACGATAAGCTGAGCGACGGCGGCGGGGCCGTGGCGGGCGGGGGCGGCCGTTTTTTCGCCGGAGAAGGCGTGAATGATGAAGGCGACGAGGAGGGCGAGGAGGGCGAGGGAGACGGTGGTGTAGATGCGGATGGCTTTTTCGACGCGGGAGCCGGACTTGCCGTTGAAGTGTTTGCCACAGCCGATGCATTGGACGAGGGAGAGGAGCTTGGGACCGATGACGCCGCCCCAGGGGGTGAAGCGGACTTTGGCGGCGGCGTTGGCTTGGCAGTAGGGGCAGGGGTGTGCGGTGGACATGCGGTGGGCCTCCGGTGTTGGGGTATACCGTAAGAACGGGCGGGGGCGCGGGGAAGTTCCCGGAAGTTGGGGGAAAGGGGGTTTTTTTCGGACGGGGGGAGGGGCTGACAAGGACACAAGGAGACAAGGAGAGGGGGAGACCTTGGGACGAGGGGGAGGCGTGACAAGGTGACAAGGTGAGGCGGGGGGCAGGTGGCCAAGGGGTTTGGCCAGGTGTCCAAATGGGACGGGGGCGGATTTGTGGTGTAAGTGTTTGGGGAGCGGGTTGTTGTGGGAGGGGGTGCGGAGGGGGCTGTAGGCGGCCAAGGGTTTTTGCGCGACATTGGTTTGGCGGGGGGTGGGGAGGGGCGAGGTGCTCATGTGCGGGGGCTTGTTTGGCAAGGTGCTCATTTTTTCTTGGATGCGAATGGAGCGTAAGGGTTTGCTTCGATTTGGATTATGGGTGGTGGGGAGCAAGGTGCGCAAGGTGCTCATGGTTTTTTCGAGTGCGGGGGCGCGTGGGGTGGGGCGGAGGCCTTGGGGTGGTGCGAGGAGGTGGGGGTCGGGGGTTGCCATGAGCGCACTCCGGGCGGGTTTCGGGGGAGGGCGGCGGGAGGGAGGGTGATTAGAGAACGGAGGGGGGTGGTGGGAAAGTTCCCGGAAAGTTCGGGGAATGTTCAGTACCGTCCGGGACTTCAGTGAGCTCGCGGGAAGTTCCATGGGGCGTTGCGGATTTAAGGGCGTTCATGACCGGCAAGGGGGGGAATGGGGGCGTGCTGCGCGCAGGGCGCGACCCGGCTCCCGCTGCAGCGCGCAGCGGGACCCGCAGGATCGGTCAGGCCTGTTTTTTTCGCGCTTTGCGCAGCCTTTCAAGTTCCCGCTCGCGGCTGCGGCGGGCCAGCACTTCCAGCATGCCCTGGGTCGTGACCGTGCCGCGAAGGGCGCCGCAGAGCATGTTGTATTCATAGAGCCCCGGCCGCACGCCGGTGACCAGGTAGCCCGCGACCACCGCGATCATCGCCGCATAAAACTGCAGCGTGATGCCGTTTTCGCTGTTGCTCATCAGGTGCCTGATCCGGGCAACACATTTGAGCCAGCGGAAAAACAACTCGATCACCCAGCGGTAGCGGTAGAGTTTGGCGATCACATGCGCGGGCACCTCCAGCAGGCTGGTGAGCAGCCGCACCGTCTTTTTATTGCGCTCATCGTAAACTTCCACGATCCGCAGGTGCTCCTGGCCCACCCGGGGCATGATGCCAATCGTGTCCGAGAGCACCTGTGCGTCTTGGTCCTCCTGGTCCAGCGGCTGGCGGTAGCGCGCTTCAAAACAGGTGTTGTGCATCACCCGCACCACCAGCTCAGCGCCTGCCGCCAAAACCCCGCGGATGAACGCGATGTGCACATAGCCGCGATCGGCCAGATAGACCGCCCCGGGAATCACTCCCTGGGCCAGGATCGCAGTGCCTTCGGATGTGCCATCCTGACCGCTGATCGAGACGCCCGCGGGCACAAATTGCAGCACATCGAGCTGGAGGTTCAAACGCACCTCCTTGGCGTGGGTGCCATTGCTCCTTTTGGAGTTGATCGCCCAGAGCACTTCCGCGGGCACGCGAAAGAAGCTGCCATCGACAGCGAGGATGCGTCCGAGGGCGGCCAGTTCGCTGTCGCGGCGCGGGAGATTGGGCACGCGCGCCAAAAGGCGTTTGAGCAAGGGGAGCAGGGCGGCTGCGTCCATGGAAGCCATGGCATCCGAGAGGGTGCTTTTGGCCAGGCGTTTTCCGCCCAGATGCTCCTGCATGAACTGTTGGCTCACCGAGGCGTCGTCGAGGGTGCGCAGGGAGCGGACGCAAGGCTCGTAGGCCGCCAGGAGCAATGCGACCAGAAGGTCATGGTAATCCAGCGTGCGATTGCCATGGGCCGGCCGCCGGCGCAGGTCATTGAGGTGGCCCTGGAGCAGGGCGAACAGATCGCCGCGCGCAACGCCAGGGGCCAGGGGAAACTCCCCCGGATCGGCACCTTTGCTGGCCTGACGCTCTGGAACCATCCCGGGAACTATGCCACCCTTTCGGTGATGGCGCAAGTTAACGTTGTGTTAAGAAAAGTCCCGGACGGTAGTGGAGATTGTTTGGCAAGGTGTGTGGGCGAATGGCGGGTTGGGCGGATTGAATGAGGAGGCGGGTGGGAGGCAGGGTGTGTGCGGTGGTGTTTTGAGGAAACTGGCGCCGTCGCCCGTTTCGGTTCAAGTCATCCGAAAATGACCTTGCGCTGCGTAACGTGAGGCCGTTGAGCGGTTGCGGCGGCGGACGTGGGACGCTCGCTTGGGGGCAAGCATACCGCCGGCGCGGTCCTATCCAGCGGCGGGTTGGCGTGATGGGGACGTTGGGGTTGGGGATGGATGGCGAAAACTAGCTGCGTCCTGCTCTGTCTCGACCCCCTCTTATTCGCGCCAATGAAACTTGCGCCACTGCATGGTGCGAGCTACATGTTCAAGAATGGAAACCAGTAAATCGCCGCGGA
>JBEHXY010000336.1:0-4711 GCA_048498455.1 Planctomycetota bacterium
TAGCGAGGCGGCCGGCTTCACCGTCGAATACCAAACCGGCGCGATCGGCCTTGTCTTCGGCCGCAAGAGCGACCTGTCCACCCTGCAGACCCGCGGCGGTTTTTCCTGGATCTCCCAGCCGTGGCTGTACCCGGGCCTTCAGCAAGCCGGCTTTCTTCACATGCCCATCACCTGTCTCGTGGAACCCCGCATCAAGGTCATCGGCCACTCCGAAATCACCCTCACCTCCGCCGTCGATGATCGCGGCGAATCCCTCCTGGACCGGCCCACCATCGGCCAGTCCAACCTCGGCAACCCGCGCGTCCTGTATTCCATGCCGGTGCTGCCGCTGCGCCGGGGCGAGGGCCACGCGGTCACGCTTCGCGGCGCCGAGCGCTTCTGGGTCGCCACGCGGGAAGAGCGCGCCCAGATCGAATTGGACAGCAACGTCACGCACCATCTTGCGGGCCAGGAGATGCGGGTGTTCATCACCCAGCAATCGGGAAATCTCCGCGGCACTTTCAACTTCAAAAGGTTGCCCGCCGCTCCCGAACATCTCCTTGCCGAGTTCATCATCCAGGATGCCGCCGGCAAGGAACTCGATCGCACGGAGGTCGGCGATCCACCGTCGATGGCTGTGGATTTCCCGCGCGAATACCCGCCCGGCTCCCGCTACTTCCTAGTGGTCACCGCTCGTGAGAAGACCATCGAAGTCCCCTTCGAGTTCAAAAACCTTCCCCTGCCCGGCGCCCCCGCGCCCTAAAACAACCGCACGCGCGCCAGCACCGGTGGCACAAACACCGTCACCACCCCGCACACCACCGGCCATATCACCAATACCGTCACGACCAGCAGCCCGAACAGCTGCACATGCGCAATCCCCGTCGGGCTGCTGACCACCAACACGCCCGTGCACAGCGACCCCTCCACCAATCCCAGCACCAGCGCCCAGCGAAAACGCGACGCCGCCCCTCCAAAGTTCCGCAGCAGCAGCAACGTCGGCAGATACATCCCCACCGCCACCACGGTGATCGCCACGGCGATCGCCATGCCCAACAGCATCGGGCGAAGCGTTGCCAGCGAATACAGCAGGGTCGCCAGCGCGCCCGACAACAGGTCCCCCACCGCGAACACAAACGTCAGCCAAAACACCCGCACCCCGCCCACGACCGGCGTCCCCGCATACCCAAGCACAGGCGCATCATCCACCATCCCCCCACTATACCCCACCCGCACAAGTGTCCCCTGAAAACTCTCTTCGTGTCCCTTCGCCCCCCCTTTCGCCCCCTGGTGCCTTCGTGCGTAACCGTCGTCTGCAAAAAAGAAAAAAGGCCGCCCATGACAGGCAGCCTTGCGGGGAATCCTTTTTCTCCTGACCCCTCGTTTTCTTACCCAAGCTCCTGCATCAGCCGGTCGACGGTGCCGTCGATCCGATCCGGTGTCTCGAACTTGCCCGAGGCGATCGCGTCACGCATCGCCTTCACCTTGTCCTCCCGCACATCGGGAAGATTTTTGAGATGCCCCAGGTAGCGTGCCGCGTCGCTGATTTCTACGGTGTCGGTGGCACTGCTGTGGTTCACATCCTGCGAACCCTGGATCTCGGTCGTCGCCTTGCTTCCTTGCAGGCGCGTGATCGGGGAATTAGACCCAATCGGGGAGATGCTCATGGCAATCCTCTCACGCAGCCTAAATACACTCTGGATCCCGGTGCCGCCGGTCCGTCCAAAGACCCGCAAACACCATTGTCCTGCCCTTTATATCGTCCCTGCTCCCGCGAACGCATGAGGAATTTGACTGGTTCCCAGAAAAAACATGCCCATATTGCAAACGCTCTAGGTGTTTCCGGCGTTAAGAGATACGACACAGCCCGGCCCTACATTATTGCCCCTGCTCAAGTTATAAACAGAACCCTAACAAACGTGCTCCCCCCCTGCTTTCCCAAATTCCCATTTACCAGTCCGCCAGCCGCCGGAGAGAGGAGCCTGGCAGCCAGCAACAACGAACCGAAGAGAACGGTCCGCCGACGCATGCGTCTCCTACCAGGTTCAGGAGCCCCCGCTGCCCAATGGACGGGGTGAAGCTTTGGACAGGCCCCGCCCCTGCCACACCACGACAAGCACCAGCACAACGTTTATTAAAGACAGGAGAAGGCCAGCCCACGCGCCCATGCGCGCGCCTTCGAGAGGAGCCTCTGCGATATACACAGGCACGGTGCTGCGATAGGTGAAGTCCGTGCCGTAGCCAAATCCCCGTGAAGGATGAAACTGCCCAAACGCGGAACGATTGATGACACCGGCATCATCAAGTTCGCGGAATTTGGTGCGCGTGTTCATTTCCATAAAACTCGGCGCGACGGTGTACAGCAACGTAAACAACGCGATCGCTAGAACGTTGACCACAAGGAGAGCCAGACAGGCCCCCGGAAAAAGTGACGCCGTGCCCACCGAACGCATAAACCCGCCTGTTCACAAACGCAGAAATGTGGTTCATGCGGCATCGTACCACGTCTCACCGCAAGCCCCTGCCGGCTTCCCCTCCTCCAGCCATCCGTGGCTAATTTTCGTCAACGCTCCCCAATCGCCCCTGCCCCGGGAACGTGCTAAACTCCCCCATTACTCCGCGCACGAGGACGCACCGCCATGCCCCCCCGCACCCGCCTCTCCAATGCCCAGCAAGCCGCCGCCGACCCCCGCGTCAAACCCACCCCCGCCAGCCCCCGCGGCCGCTTTATCGCCACCGTTAAGGAAAACATCCGCCTCTGCACCGACCACTACCGCCTCGTCCTCTCCCTCCCCCGTTTCCCCCGCTCCATCCCCGGACAATTCGTCGAAGTCGATTGCCGCGACCCCCGCTTCGCCCCCTCCGCGGACCACGACCCCGGCCCCCGCGCCTTCGACTGGCCGCCGCCCGCATCCTTTAAGGGAGACTCCCCCGTCGCCCTCCCCCGCCCCTGCCCCTCCGATCCCGACTTCAACGCCCCCCTCGCCTACCTCCGCCGCCCCTTCTCCCTCGCCGACCACCGCGTCTGGCCCGATGGCTACACCGAACTCGACCTCATCCACCGTGTCGTCGGCCGCGGAACCCTCCTCCTCGCCCAGCTCCTCCCCGGCCAGACCGTCTCCCTGATCGGCCCCCTCGGCAACGGCTTTACCCTCCCCACCGGCATCGAACTCGCCTGCCTCGTCGGCGGCGGCGTCGGCGTGCCCCCCATGCTCTACATGGCCAAGGGCCTCCAGCAAGCGTGGGTCAAAAACGTCGTCGGCTTCATCGGCGCCCAACGCGAAGACCTCCTCCCGATCACCCTCCTCCCCCCCCCTTCCGCCCCCGAGCCCAGCAAAACGGGCGATCCCTTGATGAACGTTGCCGAATTCAAAGAGTACGGCTACCCCGCCGTCATCACCACCGACGACGGCTCCATGGGCATGAAAGGCTACGTGACCGAAGCCCTCCGCTCCTTCCTCGAAGAACGCCAGGTCCAGCAAGGCAAACTCACCAACACCATCGTCTACTGCTGCGGCCCCACCCCCATGATGAAAGCCACCGCCCGCGTCGCCGCCGCCTTCGGCGTCCAATGCCAGGTCTCCCTCGAACAACCCATGGCCTGCGGCATGGGCACCTGCCAATCCTGCGTCATCCGCTACCGCCCCCACACCGACCCCAAAGACGCCCCCTCGCCCCTCCCCCAAACGCAACCCGCCCCATCCGACGACTGGAAATACAAACTCACCTGCACCGACGGCCCCGTCTTCGACACCCGCGACATCCTCTGGTGACCCCAATCAGGGCCACTGCCGCCAGTACTGTTCGCGAATCCGGGACGGAACCCAGCAATCACCACACAGGACACAGGGCTCACAGAGTCACCAGTGCCGCTCTTGACAGTCCTCTGTGACCTCTGGGGCCTCTGTGGTTAAAAAAGCACCCGCTACCTGCCTTCACATTCCCCCCACTTCCCCCCCGCCGCGACTTTTCGCAACTCCGAGGCTACCATGCCGCATTCACGCGCCTGACGCGCGCCACCTTCTCCAACCCCGAGGAACCCGTCATGCAAATCGCCAAAAACAGCGTCGTCACCATCGATTACACCCTCACCGGACCCGACGGCCAGGTCATCGACACCTCCGTCGGCCGCCAGCCCCTCCCCTACCTCCATGGCGCCGGCAATCTCATCCCCGGCCTCGAAAAACAGCTCGAAGGCAAGTCCGCCGGCGACACCGTCAAAACCACCGTCGCCCCCGAGGAAGCCTACGGCATCCGCGATGAATCTCTCACCCAGACCGCGCCCAAGTCCGCCTTCCAATCCCCCAACATCGCCGTCGGCCAGCAGTTCCGTGCCGACTCCCCCCAGGGCCAGAAAGTCTTCACCGTCACCAAGATCGAAGGCGACACCGTCACCGTCGACGGCAACCACCCCCTCGCCGGCATCCCCCTCAACTTCGAAGTCAACATCAAGGACGTCCGCGCCGCCACCCAGGAAGAACTCGCCCACGGCCACGTCCACGGCCCCGGCGGTCACCACCACTAACCGCGACCCCCGCCCCTGATCGGCCATGTGCACCTTGCTGGAGGAACGTGCATGAAGCCCCTTCCGATCGCGCTGCTGGCCTTCGCCCTTTCCGGATGCGCCGCCCACACCGGCCGCATGACCCCGCAGATGATGGGCCCCTCCACCGCGCAGCTCGTCGAAGTCGCCCGCTTCGATCACCAGTGGACCGGCGTCGCCGTCTCCCAC
>JBEHXY010000337.1:0-4702 GCA_048498455.1 Planctomycetota bacterium
AGCTGTTTTTGCGGAATCAGTTTTTGGCGGACGTGCGCGGGGCGGTGTTTGGGAAGGAGGATCCGGGGATGGGGTGGGTGCGGCTGGATGCGGGGAGTCTGGGGGGGTCGGCGATGGCGGTGATTCTGGATGAGGTGCGGACGCCGTCGATGTTTGCGCCCAAGAAGGTGGTGGTGGTGGATCCGGCCGATGCGCTGTTCAAGCGCGGCGGAGAGGGCGGGGCGGAGGATGATGACCGGATGACGCCGCGGGAGATGCTGGAGAATTACCTGGAGAGCCCGGTGGAGGGGGCGACGCTGGTGCTGGTGACGGGGACGTGGCTGAAGACCACGCGGCTGCACAAGGCGATCGACAAGCTGGGGGGCGTGAAGTGGGCGGAGCCGATCAAGGATTACCAGGCGGCGGGTTGGGCGGCGCGGCGGGCGAAGGAGGCGTATGGGAAGGGGATGGATCCGGGGGCGGCGGAGCGGCTGGCGGAGTTGATCGGGGCGGATATGCAGCGGCTGGACAACGAGCTGGCGAAGCTGTCGTTGTATGAGCCGGGGGCGGCGGTGATTTCCACGAAAGCGGTGGATGCGCTGGTGGGATTTCAGCATGAGCAGCAGATCTGGGACATGATCGGGGCGCTGGCGTCGAAGGATGCGGCGTTGGCGTTAAAAAAAATTGATGAGCTTTGGGCGATGGATCCGAAGATTGAATACACAGCGACAGGCGCGGTGTTTTCGTGGGTGAACCAGGTGCTCAAAGCGCGGGAACTGGTGGATCGGCGGTTGCCGGACGCGCAGATCGGCAAGGAGCTGCGGTTGTGGCCGGCGGATCGGGCGCAGAAGGTGATCGCGCTGGCGCGGGAGTGGGGGCTGGCGGGCGCGGCGCGGTGGAGCGAGGCGATGCTGCGGATGGACCTGGCGAACAAGAGCAGCCTGGGGGAACCGCGGCGAAACCTTGAGAAATTCGTGGTGGAATTGTGCGCGGGGGTCGAATAAAGGGGAGGGGGGATGTGTAACGGATGGCGCCCAGGAGGGGCCAAGGTGTCTCCAGGATGGAGCAGACGTGATGGGCATGGACCAAGCAGAAGAACCGTTGGAGCAGTGTCCGCGAGCGGCGGAGGCCTTGGCGCAGCGCAAGGTGTTTGTGCCGCCGGCGTTGCCCAGGAGCGCGGGCGGATTTTCGCGATTCGGGCGGCGGGTACTGCCGGTGGCGGGGACGGCGGCGGCGGCGATCGGGCTGTCGGGTTGCGCGGCGGGGGGCGCGGCGCAGGGTCCTGCGACGCAGGAGCAGCGGGTGGCGCAGCAGGTGCAGGATTTCACCAGCACGGTGAAGCTGCCGGCGAAGGGGAAGGTGATCAAGGCCGGCGGGAGCGGGGCGGGCGCGGGAGCGGTGGCGTGGGAGGACAACAGCGAGCGCGTGCCGGCATCACCCAAGGCGGTGGTGGTGGAAACGCGCAAGGGCACGCCGAAGGAACTGGTGCACGAGGGGGTGGTGATGCGGTGGGCGGAGAAAGCGGCGGCGGAGAAGCCGGCGCCGGCGATCGGGGTGGAGGAATGGACGCGATTGCAGGAAATGGCCAAGGCGGCGACGTCGGGCGAAGCGGCCCGCGCGGGCGCCGCGGCGAAGCGGCAGGCGCCGGCGGAACTGGCGGCGGATGTTGGCAGGGCGGCGAAGGTGCTGCCGACGGAATGGACCCAGGCCCGGGCGGAAGCGCCGGTGATCCAGGCGGCGGTGATGGCCGCGGAGCCGACGTTTGAGGAAGCGCTGGCGGTGCTGCGGAAGCATGCGGCGGAGCGCGGGGTGAACGGGGCGCTGGCGATGGCCCTGCTGGAAGGGTCGGACGGGAAGGGAGAGGCGCTGAAGAACCTGGGGGCGGTGGACCAGTCGCTGGTGGGGGACCTGGTGACGGCTTTGGACAAGATGGCGGCGGTGGCGCCGGGGGCGAGCTTGACCGAGCGGGCGGGGCCGCTGGTGGAGGCGGCGAAGAAGTGGCAGGGGGACGCGGATCTGACCTTGCCGAAGCTGGCGCTGGCGAGCCGGGTGGACTCCTTTGGGGTGTACACGCCGGTGGAGGCGACCTTTGAAGGGGGTCGGCGGCATTCGGTGATCATTTACTGCGAAGTGGCCAATTTTGTGTCAGATAAAGGGAAGGACGGCTGGTACACGACGCGTCTGGCGCAGCAGGAATCGCTGATTGCGGAAGACGGGCTGCTGGTATGGCGCCCGAGCGCGGAAGAAGTCGAGGACCGGTCGCTGAACCAGCGGAAGGATTTTTACCTGGTGAAGAAGCTGACGATTCCGGAGAACCTGGCGGCGGGGCATTACACGCTGCGAATGGCGGTGACGGATCGAACAGGGAACAAGATCTCGATGGCGAAGATGGCGATCGAGATCAAATAAAGCGAGTTTCGGCGGCAAGCGCTTTTTTCGATGGCCTGCAAAGGTGCATGGGAAGCGTGGCTGGAAACAAGGGAGGCGCCTGCAACGTGTCACAGGCGCCTTCCGTCTTTTTTGCGGCGATTTGGAGGGACGGGAATTAGCCACCGATGAACACGGATGACGACGACGGCGTCGACGGGGATTTTCCACAAATGGACACAAATGGACACAAATGCGCACAAATAGGGTCGGTTTGGATCGCGGGGGGATTGCGGATAGGCGCAGAGGGGTGGGCCATCTTGTGGATGAGATGGGGGTGCGGGCTGATGTTGTGGCGGGGGCGCTTAGCGGCCTTTTTTGAGGCGTTCTTCGGGCGGGGTTTCTTTGATGGCTTTGGCCATGCGGTCGCGGACGGGGGTGGTTTTTTTGCCGAAGTCGGCGGGGTTGGCGGGTTGGGAATTGGATTTGGTGTTGGGGGATTTCTTGGCGGGCATGGGGGGCTCCTTGGGTTGGGGGTGTTTGCGGCCTGCGCGGGAGGGGGCCGGGGATTTTTTGGCGCGGCCGGGGGAACGGGCGATGTTTTGGGCTTGATCGAGTTCTTCGCGGGTGCCGGGCTGGTAGCCGCTTTGGGGGTCGGAGAGGTTGTGGGCGACGACTTTTTCCTCGAGGTGGAGGGGTTGGAGGGCGGGGTGGGCTTCGGTGGTGTCGAGGGTGGGCCGGTAGCCGAGGAGTTCGCGGGGGTCGGTGATGTCGAGGCGGAGGAAGCGGTTGGCGGAGAGGGCGTTGAAGAGGGCGAAGTGGAGGGAGGTGTCGTCGATGCAGCGTTCGATGAGCTGCTGGAGGTCTTCCTGGGAGACGAAGGCGTCGAGCATGGAGAGGCCGGTGTCTTCGGCGGCTTTTTCCTTGGGCTGAAAACCGCCGATGCGGAGGGCGATGACGGACAAGCCTTCCTGGGTGGCCATGTAGCGGGAGAGGGCTTCTCCGAAGCATTTGGAGACGCCGTAGAGGTCGCCGGGGTTGACCGGGTCGGTGGTTTTGACCTGGACTTCCCGGGGGTATCCGGAGACGGCGTGGATGGAGGAGGCGTAGATGACGCGGCGGCAGCCGGCGGCCTTGGCGGCGATCATCATGTGGTAGCAGCCGATGATGTTGGATTGCAGGATGTCCTCCCAGGTGGAGGAGGGGGAGGCGGCGCCGGCGAGGTGGAGGACGGTGTCGATGTGGTGGTCGGTGCA
The DNA here is from genome assembly GCA_048498455.1 of Planctomycetota bacterium. Lineage (GTDB taxonomy): Bacteria > Planctomycetota > Phycisphaerae > WQYP01 > WQYP01 > CALCHA01. Next base: position 3,603 of record JBEHXY010000337.1, read on the forward strand.
GAGGCGGGTGAGGGCGGGGAGGTCGGAAAGGTCGGCGGTGACCACGGTGCCGAAGGGGGCGAGGGCGTCGCGGTGCTTGTCGGAGTGGACCATGAGGAGGAGGTCGTATTTGTGGGAGGCGTGCTCGGCGAAGTAGTGGCCGATGTTGCCGGAGGCGCCGGTGACGAGGACGGCGCGCTTATGGTGCGCGGGCGGGGCAAGCGTGGCGGGCTGAGCAAGGGTGAAGGAAAGCATGGGGGCTCCGCGACGGAATGACGCCGTTTCTGCTGAAGACAGCAGGGGTGCAAGGGCGGTGCCGGGGAGTCCTGAGTGCTGAGTGCTGAGTGCTGAGTGTGCGATCAGGGGGCGGGTTGGGTGGTGGGGAGGGTGAGGTCGTCTTCGTGGCCGTGGTCGTCGGTGGCGTTGGGACCGACGGAGTAGAGGGTGAAGGCGTCAGGGGTGGCGGTGTAGTGGAAGGGGGCGTTGGCGAAGGGGTCGAGGGTGTCGATGGGGGAGTGGAGAGCGGCGAGGGTGTCGGGATAGTCGTGGTGGAGGCGGTGGTAGTCGGCGAGGTCAACGGTGAGCTGGGCGAGGCGGCGGTAGACGCGCTCGCGCTCGACGAGGCGGTTGGGGAGCTGCGTGTTGACGGGGTCATCGAAGAGGAGGGTGGCGACGCGGTGGGAAAAGTCCTCGCGGGATTCGCCGGGACGAAGATGGAGGTATTTTTCCAGAAGGTCTTTGCTGAAGGGCGGTCGGCGAGTGTCGTGCGGCGGAGCATTTTGGCTTCTCCCGGCGAGTTGGCGAGTGGAGCCGTCGAAGGCTTACCGGATTTCATCCATGAGCAGCAGGGCGAGCTTCATGGCGTCGAACCACTCGGAATTGGTCATGAGGGCGATGCCCTTTTTTGATTTTGGGTCGAGGAGCAGGGCGGTCTTGGCTTTCTGCTGGCTGCCGTCGTGGCCGACGAGGGTTCTTCCGTCGGGCATGTGGACGATGAAGAAACCGTAGCCGTAGGGGTCGGTTTTTTCGGGATGGGGGGGCTTGTTGATCGTCCACATCTGCTGCTCGGTTTTTTCGGAAACCAGCTTGTGCTGCAGGAGTCCGACGCCGAAGCGCGCGAG
>JBEHXY010000338.1:0-4689 GCA_048498455.1 Planctomycetota bacterium
GCGCCCAGAGCACGTTGTGCACGCCGCCGGCGACCTGCGGCACGATCGCCACGAACCCGAACGCCATCACCAGCCCCGGCACCGCCAGGGGCAGCATCGCCAGCGAATCGAGCAGCACCCGGCCGACGACTTTCGTCCGCACCAGCACCCACGCGATGGCCACGCCGATGAGGATGTTCATGAAAGTCGCGGTGGCGGCATACTTGATGGAGTTGAGGATGGCGCCGTAAATCTCCGGCGTGTGGAAAACCGCGCCATAGCCCGAAAGCGTGTAGCGGTTGGGGATCACCGTGCGGTACCAGCCGAAGGTGGCGTCGGGTCCCCAGCCGGCCGCCTTTTCCGTGGCGATCGCGGTGAAGCTGTAAAGCACCACGCCCAGGTGCGGCAGCATCGCCAGCCCCGTGACCAGCGCGAAAGGCAGCGCCGCCAGCAGCCCGCGCCCGAAGGAAAGCCGGCTCGCGGTGGCCACGACGGCGGCCTTGCTGGTCATGGCATAACCGCTGCGCCCGAGGGTGACTTTTCCCACCAGGTACGCGGCGACGCTGATCAGCAGCAGGATGACCACCTTGGCGTACGCGCTGGCGGTCGGCCCGCTGCTGGCCGCGGCATATTCGTCCCAGATCGAGCGCGACACCACGTTGCGGTAATCCAGCAGCAGCGGCGTGCCCAGCTCCGTGAAGGCCCAGATGAAAATCAGCGTCGAGCCGGCAAACACCCCGGGCATCGCCAGCGGCAGCGTGATGCGCCAGAAATTGGTCCAGCGCCGCCCGCCCAGGTTCTGGGCCGCCTCGATCATCGCCGGATCGATGTTCGCCAGCGACGCCTGCAGGTTCAGGTAAGCGATCGGGTAAACGCCCAGCGAGATCAGCACCGCGAGCGCCCAGAAGCCGCCGGCGCCCAGCCAGTTGATGCCGTCCTTGTGGGCCAGAAGGTGCAGGTGCTGCAGCAGCACCGTGAGCGATCCAAAGGTCCCCAGCAGCTGCTTCATGCCGATGGCGCCGACAAAAGGCGGCAAAATCATCGGCACCAGCACGAACGCCGACAGCAGCGACTTGCCGCGGAAATCAAACGCCCGCCCGATAAGGGCCAGCGGAAAGGCGATGGCGTTGCAGATCAGGGTGACGGTGATGCCCAGGGCGAGGCTGGTAAGCAGTTGCCGGCGGAAGGTGGCGTCGCCGAAGGCCGAGGCGATCCAGTAGAACGAGAGGCCGCCGCGATCGACGAAGGCCGACGCGATGCCGCTGGCCAGGGGATAAAGCATCAGCGCGCCCAGCAGCAGCAGGAGCAGGGCCAGGAGCAGGTAATGGCGGGTGGGAACGCGGTCGTCCCCGCGGGAACGAAGGCGGCGGGAGGAAACGGCTTGGGGAAGGATCGGCTGGGGGGCGACGTCAGTCATCGGGCCGCATTCTAACGGCCCGCCGGACGCACCGCGAGACCTCGTGCCGCCACCGGACGGTGGGTTTTACTGGATGGTGGGATCGCCGACCTTGGGCACCACCAGCGTGCGGTAGTGGCTGCCGATGGTGAAGGTGATGGTGGCCGTCGTGGAGCAGGAGCCCAGCGGGCCATAGGCGAAATCGGTGGCATTGCCGGGAACCACCGAGAGCGTGGTGCCGGCGAGTTCGTTCTGCGTCGCCAGGTTGATGACCATCTGCCCGCCCGCGGCCATGGACTGTGCATAGGGGGTGGCGTCGTAGCTGGTCCCGTTGCTCATCCAATAGACGCCCAACGTGCGGGTGGTGGTGTTGATGCGCACTTCCGCGGTCTTGCCGGTGGTCATGGCCAGGTGGCGGGCGAAGCGGAAGAAGCCCACGGCCTCGCGGGCGCCGCGGTCGGCCCGCTGGTTGGCCTCAAAGGTGGCGATCGTGTCGACGCTGATCACCGCCGTGATGGCAATGATGACCAGCGTGATCAGCACTTCCAGCAACGTGAAGCCGCGGCGCGGGCGGGGGCGGCTGGCGTGGATGGCGTCCATCGTGGGTCTCGATTTCTCAGGCGGCCCGGGAACGCCGCAAAATGCGACGCCAACCCGCCGCCGATCGCGGGTCTCCTGGGAATCATCGGCTCGTTTATGGGCACTCTTCAGCCCCCTCTCCCGCCGGGCAGGCCGGTTTGCTATCATGTCCGGCTATGTCCGATATTCACGCACCGCTTCCGGCTGAACCCCTCGCCCCGCCGATCCAGGAGGCGCCCCCCGCGCCGCCTTACCAGGTGCCCGCCGCCTCCGCGCTCTCGGTGCGGGTCTGGTCGCTCTTCACCATCGGGGTCGCCGGCAGCATGCTGGGCATCGGCATATGGCTGCGGCCAAGCCCGCTGGGCCACAGCACCCACATGGAGCTAGGCCTGCCGCCGTGCGGGTTCATGGAAAAATTCGGTTATCCCTGCCCCACCTGCGGCTGCACCACGGCGGTGAGTTATTTCTCCCATGGCCAGCTGCTGTCCTCCTTCCTGACGCAGCCCTTCGGCTTTGCGGTGGGGGCACTCGCGGTGGTGGCGATCATCCTGTGCATGATCGGCGTGGTGACCGGCCGCTGGGTGGGCCCGGACAGCTTCACGCTGGGCTGGCACTGGCGCAAGTGGGTCTTCGGCGGGCTGGCGGTCTTCGTCGGGGGCTGGGTGTACAAAATCATCGTGATCCGGATGCAGCTGCACCCGGTCTAAGCGGCGGGCGGCTTCCCCGCGGGGCGCGCCGCCGGTAGGATGCGTTCCTTTCCGATCCCGAGGCTGTTTTCATGCAAAGACTTCCCGCTCGTTTTGCCGCCCGTGCCGCCCGGGCCCTGCTGCTCGCGGCCCTTGTGAGCGCGCCTGTCGCGCTGGCGGGCTGCTGGCTTGCCGCCGCTTCCGAGCGCGCCAACGGGCACAAGGTCGGCGCCCAGTACACCGGCCTGGCCGATCAATCCGTGGCGGTCGTCATTTACGCCGACCAGGCCTCCACCGATGAATTCCCCGACGCCCGCACCGAAATCTCCAACTTCCTGGGCGCCGCCTTCCGCACCAAAATGCCCACCGTGCGGCTGCTCGATTTCCGCGAAGTCACCGCCTGGCAGGATGACACCCTCAACTGGAACGCCCTGCCCGAAAAAGACATCGGCAAGCACTTTTCCACCGACCGCGTCCTGTACATCGAACTGCTGGATTACTCCACCCGCGCCACCAATTCCTTCGGCGACCTGCAGGGGCATATCAAGGCCCAATGCAAAGTCTTCGAGACCAACTCCCCTGGCCAGGCGCCGGTGTGGGCGGACCTCGTGGAGGTGCGCTGGCCCAAGGATCACCCGCTGGACCCGGCGACCGGCAGCGAAGTGGCCGTGCGCAAGCGCGCCCTGGAGCTGTTTTCCAACGAGCTGGTGAACCGGTTCGTGGAACATCGGGAGATCGAGGGCTCGCTGCGCGATGCCAACCAGTAAGCCGGCGGATCGCCGGGAAAGCGAAGCGAACATGCCTGCACGCACCAGCCTCCTCCGCCGCAGCCTGCGCCGCCCCGGCGTCGCCCTTGCGGCCCTGCTCCTGCTCACGCCGCTGCTTTCGAGCTGCCAGGCGCTCTATTTCCTCGGCGGAAAAGGCACCCAGCCGGCGCTCTACACCCTGCCCAAGGAAGCGCGCATCCTGGTGTTCGTCGACACCCGCCCGACCCTCTCGCCGCCCGTGGATTTCCCGTCGGCCCTGGGCGAAAAAATCGCCGCGCACCTGTACAAGTATGGCCTGGCCAACAAGTTCGTCGCGCAGGAGCGGCTGACCGCCCTGCGCCGCGACCACGCCAAATTTTCCACCATGGGCATCGCCGACGTCGCCCGCGCCACCGAAGCCGACGTCGTCCTGTATGTCGACCTCATTTCCTACGAGGTCAACGCCATCAGCGACGAATCCATCGCCCAGGGCTCAGTCCATGTGCTGGTGAAGGTGCTCAACCACGACGGCACGCGGCTCTGGCCGAAGGATGCCCCCGCGGGCATCGAAACCGCCGCCCAGCTCGATCCCGCGCTGACCACCGACCGCGATCTGCCCGCGGTGCTCAAGATGCTCACCGACACCCTGGCGATGCATGTCGGCCGCATGTTCCAGAAGTATGATGCGGAAGACCCCGTGCTTTCGCGCTGAGACGTTTCCCGCCCGCCTCCTGCCGCAACGCGAATCGACCGCGGCGCCCGCTTACCCGAAGGAGTTCCCTTGGCCGAACTGAATTTCGCCGACCGTCTTCTCGCCGCCATTGAGACCAAGGGCACCCCGCTGGTGGTGGGCCTGGATCCGGTGTACGAACGCCTGCCGGCGGCGATCACGGCGCACCGGGAGCTCAACGACGGCGAGGACCTGGAAGCGGGCGTCGATGCGATCCTGGAATTCTGCACCCGCGTGCTCAAGATCGTCGCCCCCTTGGTGCCGGCGGTGAAGATCAACTCCGCGTTCTTTGAACAGTATTACAGCTATGGCGTGGAGGCCTTCGCCGCCCTCGTGCAGGAAGCCGCCGCCCACGGGCTCATCGTGATCAACGACGCCAAGCGCGCCGACATCGGCAACACCTCCGAACGCTACGCCGCGGCCACCCTCGCCGATCCGCAGTTCGCCTCGCTCGACGACACCGTCGGCCCGGACGCCGTCACCGTCGCCCCCTACATGGGCGCCGATTCGGTCGGACCCTTCATCGAGACCGCGCGGGAATTCAACAAGGGCGTCTTCGTGCTGGTGCGCACC
>JBEHXY010000339.1:0-4687 GCA_048498455.1 Planctomycetota bacterium
CAGCCTCTCCTGTATACGTCTGCGGATTCGGTATTGCAGATCGCCGCTCACGAAGAAGTGATCCCGGTCGAGCGCTTGTATGAGATCTGCCGGATCGCAAGGCGGTACGCGGACCCCTACCACATCGGCCGGGTGATCGCGCGCCCCTTCGTCGGCCCCCCCAGTCATTTCACGCGGACGCCCCGACGGCATGACTTTTCGATCGCCCCTCCGCGCACGCTGCTCGACGCGCTGCTGCACTCCGGGGAGGCGGTGATCGGCGTGGGCAAGGTGCTGGACCTGTTCGCCGGTCGCGGCTTTTCACAGGGATTCCCGACCGGCAGCAATGCGGAAGGAATGCGGCGGATCGAAGCGGTGTGGGCGGGGATGGCTCGCGGCCTGCTCTTCGCAAACCTGGTGGATTTCGACACGGAGTTCGGCCATCGGCGCGACGTGGCGGGGTATGCGTCTGCGCTGGAAACGTTCGATGCGTGGCTGGCGGGATTCGTCCGGCAGATTGCACCGGACGACCTCGTCATCGTGACCGCCGACCATGGCAACGACCCCACCTTTCGCGGCACCGACCACACGCGCGAGGAGGTGCCTTTGCTGGTGATCCACCGCGGGACCGCGGGGCCGCTGGGCGTGCGGGAGACGTTTGCGGATGTGGCCGCGACACTGGCGGAATACTTTGAATTCGAGGGCGGCTGGGAGTCGGGGCGTTCCTTTTTGCAATTGCTGCGGACGGAGACTTGCGCGCATGGCGACATTCCTGTTGATTCGGCACGGGGCCCATCTGCTCGGGAGCGGCACCCTGGCGGGGCGGACCGAAGGTGTGCAAATGAGCCCGCTGGGCTACGAGCAGGTGCGGCAGATGGCCGAGCGCGTGGCGGCGCTGCAGGCCTCGGGGCGGGCCGTGCGCGCGATCTACTCGAGTCCGATTGAGCGCTGCCGCGAGACGGCGCGCGTCCTGGGCGAGCGCGTCGGCGTGCCCGTGGAAGTGCGGGAGCCGCTGGCGGAACTGGACCTGGGCGCGTGGACCGGACGTCCAATCACCGAGCTGCGCGAGGAGGAGTTGTTTCGCCGCTGGAACACCCATCGCTCCGGCACCCGCATGCCCGGCGGCGAAACGATGCTGGAGGTGCAGGCCCGCATCGTCGGCGAGATGCTCCGGCTGCGCGACCTGCACGGCGAGGACACGGTGGCCCTCGTTGCGCACGGGGATGTGATCAAGGCGGCGGTGGCGTATGTTCTGGGCGTTCCGCTGGATTTGCTGCTGCGGATCGAGATTTCGCTGGCCAGCGTGTCGGTGGTGACCTGGGGCGCGTGGGGACCATGGGTGCTCGGCGTGAACGGGACCGGAGGCATCGTCCTCGGCGATTAGGATGTCTTCGCTGGCGGTTGTTGCGCGAGCCGGCGCGTGAGCGCGCGCAGTTTCGCCAGGTCGTCGGCAGGGTCCTGTTGAGAGAACGTGGTCAGCGCCAGCCGAAAGGCCGCAAACGCGACGCTGTACCAAGTCGTGACCTCCGCCAGATGCCCAAGGCCCATCGCATCGAGCAACTGGTTCTGCGCTGCAGGCGAAAGATTTCCGTCGCAGACAAGGCTGGCGACGTCCCACAGCAGCGATTGGTCGCCGATGCAGGTGTGATCGGGCGTGTGCGTTTGCGCATCGGTTTTCACGAGCCGGCCATCGGGCGTGCGAATCCATTCCCACGGCGCGAGGCGGCCATCGCGAGAGCGGCGGCGTTCGTGCAGCAGTTGCGTGCGCAGGCGCATCGTGTGATTGAAAAATCGGTCCGCTTCCTCCGGGCCCAGCGACTCGTGCAGGTTGGTGCGTGCCATTTCCTGCAGACGCTCGACGGCGGCGGCCGCTTCCTGCTCGGAAAGCTCGGACCCGGCCGTGGCAAGCAGGTAATTCGCCATATGCCCGAGGGTGCGCTCGTCGAGGTCTTCCGGCACCAGCGGCCGGCCAACGATCCAGTGCGTCCCGACAAACCCCAGCACCTGCCCGATGCAGGGAGCGGTCCAATCGGCGCGCGCCCGCAACGTGGCGACCGCCGCTTCGGCATGCGTCAGGCCGGCGAATTTCCACAGGATCGCCCGGCCATCAGGAGCGACCATGCGGTACTTGGTGCGCTCGAACGCCGGCCACGCGCGCGTGGCAACGTCGGTGAGCTTCTGCCACCCGCCGCCGCTGAGATCCTGCATCGTGAGTTGCCCCGCGGGCACACAGAGCACCTCGGCTGTCGCGCCGGAGAGCACATCGACAAGCGACCGTCCCCGCCAGCGAACATCCTCCAGCCGGGCGACGTGCCGCGGCGTCGTCTGCCACCAGCGGCGCACCTCGTCGGAAGCCTCTTCGCCGGGCATGCCGCCATGGCCCGGAAAAAAATGAATGCGATCGTGCGAGAATCCCGTCGCCAGCAGGGCCTCGGCCACAGCGACGAAGCTGGAACCCGAGCGGCCGGGACCCTCGTCAACGATGAGGACGTGATGCACATCCGGCCGCGGCGTCCTGGGAAGCGTCGCTTGGCGTTGATAGGGATGCCCCGTCGGCCGCAACGTGGCGCGTTCAACGAGCCAGCCGCGGCGCTGCAGGGTGGCAGCGACCGCCGCCGAAAGCGTCGTCCCGATGCTGCGAATGCCCACCACCAGCGCGCTCCGCGGAGCTCCAGCCGCTTCCATCTGCTTTGCCCACCGCATGGCTGCGAGCGCGTATTGCTCCGGATAAAGCGTGTAGAACGCGAAGCCTTCCGGAACTTTCAAAAACAGCGATTCCTCCCGCCACTCCCCCAGTTCGCGCATCTGATCGAGCAGCGGTCCGGTCTGCGGCGGAAGGCCCTCCCAAGCATCGAGAAAAGCGGCGGCGGCCGCGTCCGTCAGCGAAAGCGTCTTCCGATCAGGATCGATGTCCACCAGACCCTGTTCCACCTGCCCCGTCTGAATCAGCAGTGCCCGCGCAGCATCCAGCTCATTTTCCACCGATAGCCCTCGAGCCCGCTCCTCCAGGGCGTGCAGGGACGCGCGCAGAGAAACCTGTTCGCCCGGGTCGCCATAAAGCATCATGGCCGTCGCACCATCGCCCCGCCCGCCGCCTTCGCTTTGCCAAGTTTCGCCACCGCCGCATGCCGCGGACATTCCAGCAGGTGATCGTTCACCATCCCGGTCGCCTGCATGTGCGCGTAACAGATCGTCGACCCCACGAACTTGAACCCCCGGGCCTTCAAGTCTTTGCTCATGGCATCGGAGATCGCCGTCCGCGCCGGCACTTCCTTGAGTGAGGTCCACGCGTTCTGCACCGGACGCCCCTCGACGAAGCCCCAGATATATTTGTCAAAACTCCCCTCCTGCTCCTGCACCCGAAGAAACGCCCTGGCGTTGTCAATCGCCGCGGCAATCTTCAACTTGTTCCGCACGATCCCCGCATCCGCCATCAGCCGCGCGACTTCCTTCGCCCCATACCGCGCCACCTTCTGCGGATCGAAGCCGTCAAACGCGCGCCGATAATTCTCCCGCTTTTTCAAAATCGTCAACCAGCTCAACCCCGCCTGCGCCCCCTCCAGCACCAGGAATTCAAAGAGCGACCGCTCATCATGCAGAGGCACCCCCCACTCCTCATCGTGATACGTGTGGTAAAGCTCCGTCGACGCCCAGGGACAGCGCGGCATAAACCCCTCTTCGATCATCAAGAGCCCTCTGCAGGGGACGCATGCATGATACGACCCGGCGGCGATGCTACAATCCCTGCATGATTCCGAACCTCGCTTCGCGTTCCCTCCTCGTCTGCGTCTGCGGCGGCATCGCTGCCTACAAGATCGCCGACCTGATTTCCAAGCTCGCCCAGGCCAAGGCCTCCGTCACCGTCGCCATGACCGCGGAGGCCCAAAAGTTCGTCGGCCCGGCCACGTTCCGCGCCCTCTCCGCCAACACCGTCTATACCGATCTTTGGGATCATCTTGAAGGCAAGGACCCGCAGCACATTCGCCTGGCGCAAGCCGCCGACCTCGTCATCGTCGCCCCCTGCACCGCCAACACCCTCGCCAAGATGGCCCATGGCCTGGCCGACGATCTCGTCTCCACCATTCTCCTCGCGACCGATCCGCGCAAGGTCCTCATCGCTCCCGCCATGAACGAAGCGATGTGGAACCATCCCGCCACGCAGCGCAACGCCAAGACCGTTTTCGATGACGGCGTGCAGTTCGTCGGACCCGGCGCCGGATGGCAGGCCTGCCGCACCGTCGGCGTCGGCCGCATGTCCGAACCCGCCGACATTCTGGCGGCCATCGAGCAGCGCCTCACCGCCGCGACTGAATCCACCCCGCCGCACTTCACCCCCTGACACGTTCCTCCCTTCACACACGCTTCGCGGAGATTCCATGCGCCACGCCCTCTCCCTCGCCGGCCTCGCAGCCGCCCTCTCTGCATCACTCGCCGCCTGCACGCCCGCCGCTTCCCACCGCCCGACCGCTTCCACCACGCCCATCGCCTACCCGCCCGCCCCGCGCGGAACCGACGTCGACACTTTCCACGGCAACAAGGTCCCGGATCCTTACCGCTGGCTCGAAAAGGCCGACTCGCCGCAATCCGAAGCCTGGGTCGCCGCCGAAAACAAGCTCACCCGCTCCTTCATCGACGGCCCCGTGCGCAACGAAATCAAATCCGAACTCAAACGCATCTGGGATTATCCGAAGGTCACCGAACCCAACCG
>JBEHXY010000340.1:0-4681 GCA_048498455.1 Planctomycetota bacterium
CCCTGACGCACCCAGATACCCCACCCCCATTTAGACGCGCCGCCCAATTACCAATTACCAATTACCAATTACCAATCCCCCTCACCTTGTCACCTTGTCACCTTGTCACGCCCCCTTCTCCTTGTCTCCTTGTCTCCGTGTCTCCTTGTCTCGTCTCCCCCGCTCGCGCTGCATCCCCTCCCCTTTTCGTTTACCATTCCCCCACTCACCGCAACCCCGAGAACCCTCCCCCGCATGCGCTGGATCACCTTCTTCATCCTCCTCTACCTCATGACCGCCATGCAGGTCGCGCGCTTCCTCGCCATCCCCCACGGCGGACAACCCTGGCCCGCCATCCAGTACCTCCCCATCCTCGCCATCTTCTACTCCCTCTTCGCCACCGACGCCTCCGCTCCCCTCGCCGCCCTCGTCTGCGGCCTCGCTTACGACCTGGGCAACTACCCCAACGATCTCCTGGGCACCAACCTGGTCCCCCTCGCCCTCGTCGCCTGGTTCGTGGTCAAAATCCGCCTCTCCATCTTCCGCGAGCACATCGTTTCCCAAGCCCTCGTCACCCTCGTGGCCATGCTCGCCTTCAGCGCCCTCTCCGTCATCATGCGCCTGCTCGTCGAAGCTCCCCTCGACGGTGGCAGCGCCTGGGTCCACCTCGGCACCCTCGCCGGCAACGCCGTCTACTCCGCCATCGCCGCACCGCCCCTGTTCTGGATCCTCTTCCGCCTCACCCCCCTCCTCGGTTTCACCTCCCACGGCCCCCGCACCCGCGGCAAAGCCTGACCGCAAACGAACTCCCCCCGAGAATCCACCGCCACCGCCCGAAACGGCCCCCGCCCAAGGTTTTGCGTTTTGCGTTTTGAGTGTTGAGTTCAACCTCAGCCCCTCGCCCGCGCCTCCAGCACCGGCGTCACCATCTGCACCCACTCATACCACACCACCGTCAACCCCGCATACGCCCCCACCAGCACGCAGCACGCCGGAAGCGCCCACGCACTCCCCCGCAGCTTCCACAGCATCGTCGATCCCGCGATCATCAGCACCAGCTTGTAGCAGATGAACGACGGCTCCAGCCCCGCCGTCAGAAACGCCGACGCCACCGGGTTCATCTCGTGAAGCATCCCCAGACGCTGCGCAAAGAGCGTGCACCCCAGGTCCGTCAGGCTCAGCGCATTAAGCAGGAACAGCAGCAACGCGATCCGCTGCGCCCGCGGCGGTAGCCCCACCGCCAACGCCGGCGTCGACAGCGGCTGAAAACGCAACACCCGATAAATGGCCAGCATACAGGCCTCGAAGGGCACTCATGCCCGGTAAAAACAACAGGACCACCAAGCCCATCGACCACCCGAACCCCCGACTTAACCACCAATCCCCGCACCCGCCGCATCCCTGTTCGTCCGTGTGCATCCGCGGCTCCTTCCCGTCCGCCCCTTTTACAATTTCCCACATTTTGCGTATGTTTAACCGCTCGACTTTCCCCATTCCCCTACCGAGGCAGACATGAAGATTCACGAGTACCAGGCCCGCGAACTCCTCGCCAAAGCCGGCGTTCCCGTCCCCACCTCGACCGTCGTCGACTCCCAGGACGCCGCCGCCGCCGCCTTCAAAGCCAACGGGGCCCCGCTGCAGGTCGTCAAGGCCCAGGTCTTCGCCGGTGGCCGCGGGAAGGCCGGCTTCGTGAAACTCGTCAAAACCGCCGACGAAGCCCGCGACGCCGCCCACTTCATGCTCACCAACCGCATGGTCTCCAACCAGACCGGCCCCGAAGGCATCGAGGCCAAGAAGGTCCTCATCGCCGCCGCCGTCGACATCGCCAAAGAGTATTACGTCTCGATCACCCTCGACCGCAACCGTGGCACGCCCATCCTCATCGCCTCCTCCGAAGGCGGCATGGACATCGAGGAAGTCGCCCACAAAAACCCCGACGCCCTGGTCAAAGAACCCCTCCATCCGCACCTGGGGCTCCTGCCCTTCGCAGGCCTGAAGGTCGCCAAGAAAATCGGCTTCACCGGCAAGCAGGCCTCGACCGTCGCCCGCATCCTGGTGAACCTCTCCAAGCTCTACTTCCAGCACGATGCCTCCCTTGTGGAAATCAACCCGCTCGTCGTCACCAAGGATGGGCAGGTCCTCGCCCTCGACGCCAAGGTCCAGTTCGACGACAACGCTCTCTTCCGCCATCCCGACATCGTCGCCATGAAGGATGACGCCGAAACCGATCCCCTCGAGCTTCGCGCCTCCAAGGCCAGCCTGAATTACATCAAGCTCGACGGTTCCATCGGCTGCCTCGTCAACGGCGCCGGCTTGGCCATGGCCACCATGGACGTCATCGGCCTCTTCGGCGGCAGCCCGGCGAACTTCCTCGACGTCGGCGGCGGCGTCACCGCCGAGGGCGCCAAGGAAGCCTTCCGCATCATCCTTTCCGACCCCAAGGTCAAAGGCATCCTCGTCAACATCTTCGGCGGCATCGCCAAGTGCGACCTCATCGCCGCCGCCCTCATCGACGCCGGCAAGGAAATCGGCTTCAAGGTCCCCCTCGTCGTCCGCCTCGAAGGCACCAACGTCGCCGAAGCCAAGGTCCTCCTCGACGGCGCGAAAAAGGATCTGCCCACGCTGCAAACCGCGAGCGACCTCAACGACGCGGCCAAGAAGGTCGTCGCCGCCACGAAATAACATCCACCGCGCTGCCGTCTCTCGACACTCGAAACCCGAAACTGGAAGCTCACCATGTCCGTCCTCGTCAATAAAAACACCAAAGTCATCACCCAGGGCATCACCGGCGCCGGCGGCGGCGCGTTCCACACCAAGGGCTGCCTCGACTACGGCACCAAGATGGTCGGCGGCACCTCGCCCGGCAAAGGCGGCACCAAGGACGCCAACGGCCTGCCCGTCTTCGACGCCGTCTCCGAAGCGGTCAAGGCCACCGGCGCCGACGCTTCGATGGTCTTCGTCCCGCCCCCCTTCGCCGGCGACGCGATCATGGAAGCCGCCGACGCGGGCATCAAACTCATCGTCGCCATCACCGAGGGCATCCCGGTGAACGACATGGTGAAGGTCAAGCAGTTCCTCAAAGGCTATCCCGACGTGATCCTCGTGGGACCGAACTGCCCCGGCGTGATCACCCCCGGCGAATGCAAAATCGGCATCATGCCCGGCTACATCCATACGCCCAGGAAGCCTGGCCAGAAAACGGTCGGTATCGTCTCCCGCTCGGGCACGCTCACCTATGAGGCCGTCGCTCAAACCACCGCCCGCGGCTGGGCCCAGTCCACCGCCGTCGGCATCGGCGGCGATCCGGTCAAAGGCCTCGACTTCATCGACGTGCTCAAACTCTTCAACGACGATCCCGAAACCGATGCCATCGTGATGATCGGCGAGATCGGCGGCACCAGCGAAGTCGAAGGCGCGCGGTTCATCAAGCAGTTCGTCAAGAAGCCGGTCGTCGGCTTCATCGCCGGCGCCACCGCCCCTCCGGGCAAGCGCATGGGCCACGCCGGCGCGCTGATCAGCGGCGAAGACGACACCGCCCCGGCCAAGATGAAGGCCATGCGCGAGGCAGGCATCGCGGTGTGCGAATCGCCGGCCGACATCGGCGCGACGCTCGACAAGGCCTGGGCCGCCAAAGGCAAGTAAGCGAGAACCCCTATGGGCCCGCGCGGTCTGGCGCAAAAACTTGACCAGGCCTGGCACAAGCGCTGCCTCCTCCCGCGCGGAAAACGCCTGCTCGTCGCCGTCAGCGGCGGCGCCGATTCCGTCGCACTTCTCCGTCTCCTCGTGGACATCAACCGCTCCGATTACTGGCGCTGGACGCTGATCGTCGCGCACGTCTCGCATGGCATCCGCGGCCGCTCCGGCACCGCCGACGCCCGCTTCGTTCAATCCCTCGCTGAAAAACTCGGTCTCCCGCATGTGCAGCGCACGTTGCGCCTCGGAAAATCGGCGAGCGAGGACGAGGCCCGTGCCGCGCGCCTCGCGGCCCTTGCGGGCATGGTGAAGGCGAAGAAAGCGGTCGGGGTGGTGATGGCGCATCACGCGGACGATCAGGCGGAGACGGTGGTCATGCGGATCCTGCGTGGGACGGGCGTGGAAGGGCTCGCGGCGATGGGGGCGGTCAGCCGGATCGGAACGCTGACGATTTTGCGGCCGCTGCTGACGGTGCGGCGGGCGGAGCTGCGCGCGTGTCTGGGGGAGATCGGGCAGCGCTGGCGGGAGGATGAGACCAACGCGAGTGGGCGGTATGTGCGTAACCGGGTTCGCAGCGAGGTTCTGCCGGCGATGGAGGCGGTGGCGCCGGGGTGCGCTTCGGCGATCGGGCGGCTGGCGCATCTGGCCGGGGAGACGTGGGCGGTGGTCGAGCAGGCGGTGGATGCGGCGTGGGCGGCGGCGCTGGTGTCGAAGCGGCGGAAGCGGACCGTGTTGCGCCGGGAGGTGTTGCGCGGGGTGCTGCCGCTGGTCTGCGCGGAGGTGTTGCGGCGGGCGATCGTGGCGCTGGGGGGGAGCAGCGAATCGTTTGAGCGGGTGGAGGAGGCGGTGCGGGTGGTGCGCGGGAACGAGGGCGGGAAGCGCGTGGAGATGGTCGGGGGGGTGGTGATTTTGGTGGGACGGGAGGTGGCGGTTGAAATTTGAGAAGCGGGTGCTGGCGGCGATCCTGGTGGTGGGGGTTGTCATTCGGGTGCTCCTGGGGTGGGTGCAT
>JBEHXY010000341.1:0-4676 GCA_048498455.1 Planctomycetota bacterium
GTCTCCGTGTCTCCGTGGTTCAATCCGTCGTCCGTCGTCGTCCGTCGTCGTTCGTGTCCATTCTTGGTTAATTTATCCGGTGATGTAATGACCAACCCCACCATCCCCGAATCCGGCGACCCCGAGCTCCTCTCCCTCGTCGCCTCCAAAACCACCAACGTCGTCGTCATCACCAACCCCGAAGGTCACATCCTCTGGGTCAACGAGTCCTTCAAAAAACTCACCGGCTTCACCCTCGATGACGTCCGCGGCCAGCGCCCCGGCGCCCTCCTCCAGGGCCCCGAAACCGACCCCGCCACCATCGCCCACATGCGCGCCCAGCTCGCCAGGGGCGAAGGCTTCACCGTCGAAATCGTCAACTACACCAAGGACCGCCGCACCTACTGGATGTCCGTCGACTGCCAGCCCGTCAAAGACGCCCACGGACGCATCCGCCAGTTCATCGCCATCGAATCCGACATCTCCGCCCGCAAGGCCGCCGAACTCGCCCTCAAACAGACCGAGGAAAAATTCCGAGGCATCTTCGAAAACGCCGTCATGGGCATCTTCCAGACCACCGCCTCCGGACAGTACATCGCCGCCAACCTCGCCCTCGCCCGCATCTACGGCTACGACTCCGTCGACGACCTCAAGACCTCCGTCGGCGACATCGCCCGCCAGCTCTACGTCAACCCCGACCGCCGCGCCCAGTTCATCGACGCCATCGCCTCCGGACAAGTCGAAAACTTCGAATCCCAGATCCACCGCAAGGACGGCTCCATCATCTGGATCACCGAAAACGCCCGCGAAGTCCGCGGCCCCAGGGGCGAATTCCTCTTCTACGAAGGCACCATCGAAAACATCACCCAGCGCAAAGTCGCTGAGGAAAAACTCCAGGCCGCAAAACAAGTCGCCGAGGCCGCCTCCCGCTCCAAGTCCGACTTCCTCGCCAACACCTCCCACGAAATCCGCACCCCCCTCAACGGCGTCATCGGCATGCTCGACCTCCTCACCGGCACCAGGCTCGACCCCCAGCAGCAGCGCTACGCCGCCATCGCCAAATCCTCCGCCGACGCCCTCCTCACCCTCATCAACGACATCCTCGATTTCTCCAAGATCGAGGCCGGCAAGCTCGAACTTTCTCCCGCCGAATTCGACCTCGCGCAAACCGTCGAGCAGGTCGTCGAAATGCTCGGACCCCGCGCCGCCGCCCGTGGCCTCGAATTCGCCGCCTGCGTCGATCCCGCCGTCCACCGCAACCTCCGCGGCGATCCCGACCGCCTCCGCCAGATCCTCGTCAACCTCACCTCCAACGCCATCAAGTTCACCCACTCCGGCGAAGTCATCATCCGCGCCGCGCTCCTCGAAGACGGCCCCGCCCCCCTCGTCAAATTCACCGTCTCCGACACTGGCATCGGCATCGCCCCCGAACGCATGCACCGCCTCTTCCAGTCCTTCTCCCAGGTCGATGCCTCCACCACCCGCAAGTACGGTGGCACCGGCCTCGGCCTCGCCATCTGCAAACAGCTCGTCGCCCTCATGGGCGGCGATGTCGGCGTCGAATCCGCCCCTGGCAAAGGCTCCACCTTCTGGTTCACCGCACGCTTCGAAAAACAGCCCGCCCGCGCCCTCCCCGCCCACTCTGTCCCCCGCAACCTCAACGTCCGCGGCCTCCGCGTCCTCGCCGTCGATGACAACGCCACCCACTGCGAAATCCTCACCGAGCAGCTCCGCCACTGGGGCTTCCTCACCGGCGCCGCCTCCTCCGGCCCCGACGCCCTCGTCGCCCTCGCCGCCGCCGCCGAAGCCGGGCACCCCTACGCCGTCGCCGTCGTCGACATGCAGATGCCCCAGATGGATGGCCTCGAACTCGGCGCCGCCATCAAGAACCACCCCTCCCTCCGTGACACCGTCCTCATCATGCTCACCAGCCTCGACTCCTCCCTCCCCGAATCCGAGCTCCGCGCCGCCGGCTTCGCCGGCTACATGCACAAGCCCCTCCGCCAGTCCCTCCTCTTTGATGCCATCATGGAATCCGTCGCCGGCCAGGCACAGCTTCTCGCTGCCGCCGCCCCCCTCGCCCCGCCCGCCACCAACCTCGTCACCCGCGCCGGCGTCCGCGTCCTCCTCGCCGAAGACAACGAGGTCAACCAGGTCGTCGCCGTCGAACTCCTCCGCCGCGCCGGTTACGCCTGCGACCTCGTCTCCGATGGCCGCCAGGCCGTTGAAGCCGTCGCCAAAAATCGCTACGACGTCGTCCTCATGGATTGCCAGATGCCCGAGCTCGATGGCTTCGAAGCCACCGCCCTCATCCGCGCCCACGAAGCCGTCGCCCGCAATCGCCACACCCCCATCGTCGCCCTCACCGCCAACGCCGTGAAAGGCGACCGCGAACGCTGCCTCGCCGCCGGCATGGACTTCTACCTCACCAAGCCCATCGACCCCGTCAAACTCATCGAAATGGTCGACTCCATCGCCATGCTCAAAACCCGCCCAGCCCCCTCCACTCCCGCCCCCATTCCCGCCCCCGCCGCCCCCGCCGCCCCCGCTCCCTCAACCAAACCCCCCATCGCCTACGACGACCTCCTCGAACGCTGCCTCGGCAGCACCGACTTCCTCAAGGGCCTCCTCAAACGCTGCGAGTCCGCCTGGGCCAAAGATATCTCCGCGCTCACCGACGCCATCCGCTCCAAGGACCCCGCCGCCGTCAGCCGCGCCGCCCACGCCCTGAAAGGTTCCGCCGCCAACCTCTCCGCCACCACCGTCCAGAAACTCGCCGGCCAGATCGAATCGCTCGCCCGTGCCGGCGACCTCACCACCGCGCAGAGCGCCGTGCCCACCCTCGAACAAGCCGTCGCCGAGTGCAAAAACTACATTACCCAGATTGTCAGCAACTGATTTTCCAACCCGCCCCGCCAAACCGTCCGGCTCGCCCGTTAGCGCCCAAACGAACCCAAATTTATTTCGATGGGTTTATAGACCAGACGAATACGCCCCCCATATCCCCTCACAGCCCGCGCTTAATAGGCGTTAGGATGGCGAAAACCGCGATAAATTGTCGCTATGACAATCCGCACATCCAGCAGCGGTGACCAGTTGTTCAGGTAATAGAGATCGTACTGCAGCCGCTTCCGGAAGCTCGTCCGGCCGCGGAACCCATTCACCTGCGCCCACCCCGTCAGCCCCGCCCGCACCTTCAGCCGCAGCGGGAACCCCGGCACTTCTTCCTTGATCTTCTCCAGCATCTCCGGCCGCTCCGGCCGCGGCCCCACGAGGCTCATGTCCCCCATCAGCACGTTGAAGAGCTGCGGCAATTCATCCAAGCTGCTTGACCGCAACCACTTACCAAGCCGCGTACAGCGCGGATCGTCCTTCGCCGCAAACGCCGGCCCCGCCGCCTCGGCGTTGGTCTTCATCGTCCGGAACTTCAGCATCCCAAACGCCCGCCGCCCATAGCTGATCCGCTGCTGCCGGTAGAAAATCGGCCCCCGGTCCTGCACCTTGATCACCGTCGCGATCACCAGCATCGGCAGGCCAAACAACCCCAACCCGAACAGCGCCCCAAATAGATCGAACAACCGCTTGTACACCCCCGGCCACCCCGCCAGCGGATCTTCCCGCAGCGTCAAAATCGGCAATCCATCCAGGTCCGACACCGCCACGTTGCTGGGAAAACGCGACAGGAACAAATCGGGAACGACCCGCACGTCAACCGCGGTTTCTTCGAGTTCGGCGATCACATCCCGCAGCACTTCGCCGTGCGTCGAGGGCAGCGCGATGAAGACGCAGTCCGCCTTCAGCCGCTCCACCGTTTCCAGCAGGTTGTCCGTGGTGCCCACCACCGGCACCCCGCGCACATCAATCCGCACGCCCGGCCCCGACCCCGGGCCATCGACGTGCTTGTGCACGGTGTCGACGAACCCCGCCACGCGGATGCCCGTCCAGGAGTTGCGATGCAGTTTCAAAAGTGTGGATTGGCCGAGGCGGCCGGTGCCCACGATCAGGGCGTGCCGCAGATTCCAGCCGCGTCGCCGGAGGTACCGCAGCAGGGCCCGGTAGCTGCCGCGCTCGACGATCAGGCCCGCCATCAGCAGGGGGAGGAACCAGGCCAGCATGGCGCGAGTGAAAGGCCCGTCCATGGTGTAGTAGATGAGCACGATCGCGAGGGTCCAGATGACCCCGGTCGCCTTGATGATCTGTCCAAGTTCGAGGAGGAAGCTTTTGTCCCGGCGGGGCTTGTAAAGGCCGGTGCCGGCCATCACGACCAGGGCCACCAGCAGCACGATCAGCAGGTTGGTGGCCACGATCCGCAGGGCGGGGATTTCTTTGTATGCGAAAAAATGGAAGCGGATGTAGAACGCAGCGCACCAGGCGAGGGCCACGACCGCCAGGTCGCAGACGCCCATCAGAAAATGCGTCACCTGCGAATGTTGTTTGACCATGATCCCACCGTCGTAGCTGCGGGGGCAATATAGCAAATATGCCCGGACCCGTAAATTGGCATTTTCGGACCTTGCGCGCTCGCCATGGCTCTTTCGTCATCCGCCCCTCCCCTAAACCAGTCAAATTTGCCAGTCGGCGGGGGGGTCCTGCTTGAATTCGCGAGGCGGGCCGTTGCGGAACTGCAGTTCCGGGTTCTTGACGCTCACCCGGGTATAGGGCGGCACCGACTGCGTCACAAAGGCGTTGGAGGTGAT
>JBEHXY010000342.1:0-4663 GCA_048498455.1 Planctomycetota bacterium
CATCGGCCACGAGTTCCTCAAGCCGGGCCCCGGCTGGGGCGGCTCCCCCCGCCCTCCCCAATTCCCCCGCTCCCGCCGAATAAAAAAAAACCGGAGACGCCACCCGCGTCTCCGGTCCTTTAATCCAAACCGTTTTCGTGTCTTTCGTGGCCATTCCCCAGCCGCAAATCGCCCGAAATCACTCCTTCTCAATCTCCCGCAGCGTCCACCCGATCAGCAGCTTCTCCTTCGGATCGCTCGCCTTCGCCAGCGCCGCCTGCAACTGCGGCTTCGCGCTGGCCGCCGCCGGCCCCATGAACCCCAGCGCCACCGCCGCCCGCTCGCGCTCCGGTTCCTCCGAAGCCGCCAGGTGCGGCGCCAAAACCCCCGCCGCCTCCTCCCCGCCCGCCGCCAGCATCTTGTAGCCATACTCCGGCACATCCCCCGCGCTGCCATCCATGATCTTCGTCGCCAGCAGCTTCGCCGCCGGCTTCAACCGATACCCCAGTTCGTCCACATACGCCGCGTACATCGTCGAACCCAGATCCATCATCCCGCCACCGCCCCCGCGCCCGCCGAAGCCCCGCCCGCCCCCGCCGCCGTTGCCCTGCCACGGCAGGTAGCTGTCCATCTCGATCGCCCACGCCGTCGTCTGGTGCAGCACCGGGTTCTTGATCCCCGCGTTGTTCACCGCCTGCAGCACCGGCTTGGCCTCCGGACCGATCAGCGAGAAATACACCATCATGTTGTACCCCTCCACCTCCGTCGGCCCCGGGCTGCCCGCAAACTTCTTCACCATGAAATCGATCGCCGGCTTCGATTCCGGACCGCCAATCTGCGCCATCGCCCGAACCCCCGCCCACTGCGTCGCGTAATCGCCGCTCTCGAGCATCTTCGCCAGCTTCGGCATCGCCGGCCGCGCCGCCAGCCCGATCCGTCCCAGCGCGTCCGCCGCATCGTTGGCCATCGCCGGGTTCTCCAGCAGCGCCTCCACCGCCGGCTCCGCCTTCGCCGCCGCCGGCCCCAGGATCGAAATCGCCTGCAGCGCCGTGATCCGCACCCCTTCGTCATTGTCCTTGAGCAGCGCCGCCAGCTTCTCCGTCAGCGGTGCCGCCGCCGCTCCCGCCAATCCCGCCGCCCGCGCCGCATCGCGCCGCACCGCCGGGTCCGTGCTCGACAGGTTCTTTTCCAGTACCGCAATCCCCCGCGTGTCCTTCGGCGAAACCTTCAGCAGTGCCGATGCCGCATCCGACCGCACCCGCGCATTGCCATCCGCCAGCAGCGGCTCCAGCGCCCCCGCCGCCGACTTCGCCTTCACCCCAAGCGTCCGAATATCCTCCGCCGCCCCCGCCCGCGCCGCCGCATCCCCCGCTTTGAGCTTCTCGATCAACGCCGGCAATTCCGCTTCATCCACCGCCCCCTGCCCCAGCAGGTACGCCGGGTTCGCCGAGATCGCCATGGTCGTCTCCGGCATCGTCAGGTTTGCCCGGATCCGCTGCACCTTCACCAGCCCCGGCAAACTCTGCCGGTTCAGCGCCAGCTCAAAGCTCGCCGATTCCTCCGCCCCGTGCGGCACCATCGTGATCACCGCGTCCCTCCCCGCCAGCATCTTCTCCAGTGCATCGGTCAGCCGCGGCAGCGACCCGTAATACGCCAGCGGCAAATCCGGCCGATCGTCCCCGATCTTCCACTGCCCGCCCGAATTCCGCAGCGCATACCACCCCTCGCCCATGCACACCAGCGACACGTTCCCCTGCGTGAACGTCACCGCCTGCGTCCCCGGCGCCGCCCACTGCGTGATCTGGTTCGCCACCGGCTGCCCGTTGGGCGACAGCTGCTGCTGGATCGGCTCGGTCGACATCTCCCCCTTGAGCGCCCGCACATCCTTCAGCGTCACGATGTGCTTCTCGTGGTCATACGCCGTCACTTCGACCACCGTGATCTTCCGCGACTGGTTCACGATCTTCGAAAGCGTCGGCGCCAGGTCGATGTACCCGAAGGACGTCGAATTCAGAGCCACCAGGAGTGCCGGCAGAAGCAGGCCCGCGCGGCGAAGGGTGCGATGCATGGAAAACCTCCAGAAACCCCGCCGCCCCGCGTATTCCCAAAAAACCAACCCGACAAAAACGTGCCTCAATCGAGGATCCCCTGGGCCATCAGCAGCGCCTGCTGTGCCGGCGTCAGCAGCAGCTCCAGGTCCTTCTGTGCTTCTTCCAGGTCCGCCTGCGCCTTCTTCCGCGCCGCACGCACCGCGTTCACCCGCTCCCGAATATCTTCCGGCGTCGCCTTCTCATCGCTCAGCGTCGTGTTCAACGCGCTCAGCGTCGGCGTCACCGCGTTCCCACCCGCAAACGTCCCCGGACCCGGAGGCCCACCGCCACCCCCGCGCCCGCCCCGCCCGCCGCCATCCCCACCGCGCCCGCCGCCATCGGGACCGCCTCGCCGCCCGCCGCCCGGTCCGCCACCCGGTCCGCCAAAGCCGCCATCCGGAACGCCGAAATTCCCCGGCCCATCACCCGGACCGCCCGGCCCGTTGTCCCCGCGTGCCACCCCCTGCGTTGTCGGCTGCGTCCCCGCCGCGTTCGCCTGCCTGCCCCCCGGCCCGCCCTCAAATCCGCCCGGTCCACCGCCAAAGCCCCCCGGCCCACCTCCAAAACCGCCCCGCCCGCCGCCCCCGCGCCCGCCACGCCCGCTGAAAGATCCCGCCCCGCCCGGACCGCCAAAGCTGTCATTGCCCCCTCCCCGGCCCCCCCGTCCACCCGGCCCGCCAAAGCCTCCCGGCCCGCCAACCCCATTCCCCTGCTGCCCCCCGCTCGACGGCTCCAGCGTCGCCTCCACCGCATTGCGCGCCGACACTACCCGCTGCAGCTTCGGCCCGATCACCTTCCATTCCTCATCCGAAGACCCCAGCGTCGCCTTCAACGGCGCCACCGTGCTCCCCGCGTTAAACCCGCCACCACCACCAAAGCCGCCGCCCCCGCGCCCGCCGGGCCCTCCACCAAACCCGCCGCCCCCCGGTCCGCCACCAAAACCGCCCCCGCCGCCGGGTCCCCCCGGACCCATGTTCTGCCCGCCATTGTCCTGCCGCCCGCCTCCCGGTCCCTGCTGCGCCCACGCCGCCGAAGCCCCCACCACCGCCGCGACGAGTCCCACCGCCAGCCACATCTGCTTCTTCACGCGCCGCTCCTCGCTCGCAACGGTGCATCAACGGACGCACCCACCGCGGCCGTACCCCGGCCACGCGCGAGTTACATTAGCAAAGACCGGATGAAGACTAAATGAAGATTCCGTGGAGGGCGAACCCGCAAAAACCCCCCGTAGCCCCATCCCCCGCCCTCACTCGCCCGCCAGCAGCATCCGCCCCGCCTCTCGCGGCAGCCGCACCGTGAACGTCGTCCCCTCTCCCGCGCTGCTCTGCACCTCGATCCGCCCCCCATGCGCTTCCACGATGCTCTTGCAGATCGCCAGCCCCAGCCCATTCCCGCCCGCCTCCCGGCTCCGCGCCGCATCCACCCGGTAGAACCGCTCGAACACATGCCCCTGGTGCTCCTCCGGAATCCCCACTCCCGTGTCCTCCACCCGCACCACCGCCTCCTGCCCCTCCGCCACCACCGTCACCCGCACCGTCCCGCCCTCCCGGTTGTACCGTATCGCATTGGTCAGCAGGTTCGTCACCACCTGTCCCACCCGCGCCGCATCGCCCACTACCTCCGCCGGCTGCAGCTCCGCGCTCACTGCGATGTTCCGCTCCGCCGCCATCGTCGAGACCATCAGCACGCAGTCCTCCACCACGTCCTTCAAATCAAACCGCTCATGCTCCAGCGACAGCCGCCCCGCGTCCGCCCCCGCCAGCAGCAGCAGCGAATCCACCAGCCCTTTCATCCGCGTCGACGCCCGGAAACAGGTCGCCAGCGTCTTCTTGTATTCCTCCGCCGACCGCTCCCGTGAAAGCGCCAGCTGCGTGTGCGTATGAATCACCGCCAGCGGTGTCCGCAACTCATGCGAGGCATCCGCCGTGAATCGGATCTGCTGCTGAAACGCCGCCTCCAGCCGCGAAAACATCTCGTTGAGCACCCCCGCCAGCTCCCGCAGCTCGCTGGGCACTTGCTCCGGATCGATCCGCCGCGACAAATGCGTCGCCGAAATGTCCCCCGCCACCCCGCTCATCGCCGAGATCGGCCGCACCGCCCGCCGCGACACCATCCACCCGCCTGCCAGCCCGATCAGCAGCACCCCCGCGCCCGTCGCCGCCAGCAGCAACGCCAACTGCCGCAGCGCCCCGTCCTCCACCACCACCGATTGCCCCACCAGCACCCGCGCCCCAAAAGGCCCCCCCATCCACGCCTCGTGCAATCCCTCCCGCTCCCGCAACCGCGGCGGCTCCGGCGACCCGCGGAATGGCGGCGCCATCGACGCCCCCGGCGGCTCCAACCCCTCCACCATCCGCGACGCCTTCACCACCTGCCCCTCCCCGTTCCATACGATGTAATACGGCGCATCCGCCGACTCGCTCGCAAAATGCGCGGCCACCGCCGGCGGTAAATCCACATCCAGTACCGGCGGCGGACCCCGCCATCCCCCACCCGGCCCGCCAAAACCCGGACCTCCCGGCCCCCGATCCCCCGGCCCCCGATCCCCCGGACCGTGCCCATGCCCGTCCGGCCCATGCCCATCCGGCCCCCCA
>JBEHXY010000343.1:0-4653 GCA_048498455.1 Planctomycetota bacterium
GCCATCCGCGGGTGAAACTTCATTACCACCCCGCTCGGACGCCCCGGATCATCCGTGTACGCCTCGCACAAAAGCGCCAGCGTCCCCCGGTCCGCCCCTGCCGACGGCTCAATGACATGCGGGAAATACTTGCACCGCTTGTCGATCTCTTCCTTGCTCACCCCCTCCGCCATCAACTTCACCTGTAGATCCTGGTCGAAATACTTCAACTTGTCGCCCTGTCCCGAGTGCTGCGCATGCGCCTTTAAGTCAAAGTCCGCACGATGCGCCACCCCCTCCAGCTCCCCGAACCCCGGATCGGTGAACGGGAACTTGTACTCAATGTCCGACGTCCCCGCCCCCTCCTTCGCATAATGCGCCAGCTCATCTTTATCGTGCTCGCGCAATTGCAAATTCCCCGACGACAGCCCGATCGACTGCCACCACTTGAACCGCTCATCCCGCCAATACTTGTACCACTCGTTCGCCGTGTCTGGCCGGATGAAAAACTCAATCTCCATCTGCTCAAACTCACGCGACCGGAACGTGTAATTCCGCGGCGTCACCTCGTTCCGAAACGCCTTCCCGATCTGCGCAATCCCAAACGGCACCTTCACCCGGCTCGTGTCCACCACGTTCCGGAAGTTCGCGAAAATCCCCTGCGCCGTCTCCGGCCTCAAATACACCTTGCTCGACTCGTCCTGCACCGCCCCCGCATGGCTCTCGAACATCAAGTTGAACTGCCGCGGCTCCGTCAGCGTCCCCGGCTTGTCCGCGTCCGGCGCGATCACCTTCGCCAGCATCGCCGGATCCTTCAGCGTTGAATAGGGAATCACCACCGGATCCGCCTTGAACGCCTTCACCGCCGCCTTCTTCTGCTTCGCTTCGCTCGGCGAGTCAGGCATAAACGCAAACATCGGCGCGCTCCCATCCCCGCCCGGATGGCTGTACACCATCACATGGTCGTACCGGTACCGCGCCTTCGTCTCCCGATCATCCACCATCGGATCGTTGAACCCCGCCGCATGCCCGCTCGCCACCCACACCTTCGGATTCATGATGATCGTGCAATCCAACCCCACCATGTCCAGTTGCTGCCCATCCGCCCCGATCCCCGGACAGCGCACAATGTCCCGCCACCACGCATCCTTCAAATTCCGCTTCAGCTCCACCCCCAAAGGCCCGTAATCCCAAAACCCATTGATCCCCCCATAAATCTCCGAGCTCTGAAAAATGAACCCGCGCCGACGGCACAACGCCACCAGCTTGTCCATCTTCGACCCACTATTCACCGGCTGTTTCTGCTGCTCGGACATCGCCGAACTCCTCACGCAAACTCCCGCCTTTCACACTGAGCATTGGCATTGCCCCAGCGCAGGCGAAGACCCCCACTATACCCCCCCACCCCTGAACTGAATACCGACCCGCACCCAAAACCCCACCCCGCCTGAGGGCAGAGTCCTGAGTCCTGAGTCCTGAGTGCTGAGTGCTGAGTGCTGAGTCCTGAGTGCTGAGTGCTGAGTGCCGGGCCCCCAGTGAGCCCTCCCGCGCCTCGCATCTTGCTTTTGAGTTTTGCGTTTTGCGTTTTGAGTTTTCCCGCCCCCCCTCCTCCGCGCAGCAGGAAACGCCCCGCTCGCGCAGGGGCGCTCCTCGCATGCCCAACCCCCCTTGCCCCCCTTACACCCGCATGCCCCGGCGCAACCCCAACCCGACCAACGCCAGCGGCAACAGCAACGCCGTCAACGGCTCCGGAACCCCCGGCTCCGCGCCGCCACCACCACCACCTTCTCCTCCTCCGCCACCCGAGCTCCCCAGCGACTGCAGTCCGAATTCCTCAAAGCCTCCCTCCGACGAAATCGTGTTCCCGATCTGTGCATAAAAATACACCGCGTCCGTGGCCGCATGCCCCGCAAACAGCGATGCCGGCAAGTCGATGAACACGTCCCCAGACCCCGACCCGCTCGTCAGTGATGCATCCATCAGCACCGTGTTGTTCCCCCCCGCATCCATGTCGTACACCACCGTCCCCAGCGCCGACAAATCCGTCGTCACCAGGTTGTGCACCGGCGAAACATAAATCCGCAATTCATCCAGCGACACAAAGTTCTTCGTCCCACCGTTCGGCTCGTTCAAATCCAGGATCACCCGCGAATTGAGAAAATCCGACACCGACTTGTCCGCGTTGTTCAACGAGATCCCGCCCTTGTCGTCCAGCGGCGTCCCGCCTCCCGTGTTGTAGCCGCTCTCCGATCCCCCGCTTCCCGACGTCTGGATCCGCAGGAACGAGTTGATCACCCCGCTCCCCGTCGACTGCGGCTGCCCCTGGGTATAAGTCACCCCGCCGATCGACCCGCTCGCTCCCGGCACGGTCAGGTCAATCGTCACCGCCATCGCCGGCGAACCCAGCGCAGCCAATGCTGCGAGCGCAAGAAGTACCTTGCCCATGAAAACCTCCGATGTATAAAAAAGATGAGAGAAAGAAGTGAACAGATCCCGCCGCCGTTGACCGGCTGCGCGGTATCACCAGCACCCACAGCAAAAAATATTCCGTTGAGCTTCTCCGCCCCCACATTTCGCGCGCCGACCGCATCGCCGCCGCGACCCCCTTCTCAATCGCCTGCTCCGCAAGCGCCGCGCACCCCAAAACAATTCCCCAGATTCGCGCAACTCTCCACTCTCTCGCCCGCACGCGCGCCCACGCCCGCCACAAGCGCGCCGCCGCGCGCCTCACACCGCCACCCGCGCACGACATTTTGCAGGGACCCCTTCCCGCGCCACGCCGAAACGACTGCCCCTCCACCTCCCCACAATGTCGTTATATCCAGCAATTTTGATTCGTAAATGCGATCATCCACCCTACCCTCCTTTCTCTCACCGCAAAAGAAAAAGCGCCCCGCCTTGCGGCAGGGCGATTCTCACTTCACTACCCGTTCCGTTCACTCACACCCGACGACGCAACGCCAGCCCCACCAGCCCCACCGACAACAAGGACAGCGACATCGGCTCGGGAACGCCCGGATTTCCTGCGCCCGGCAACACCAACGCAAACTCCTCAAACCCGCCATCCGCTGCCACCCCGTCCCCAAACCGCGAATACACATACACCGCATCCGTCGACGCATACCCCGTGAAAAGCGACGAGGGCAACTGGATGAACACGTCTCCCGACCCCGACCCGCTCGTCAGCATCGAGTCGATCAGCACCGAATAGTTCCCCGCCCCGTCCATGTCATACACCAGCGTCCCCAGCGACGAGAGCGTCGTCGCCGTCAGGTTGTGTGTCGGAGAAACATAAATCTTCAACTGGTCCAGCGTCAGCAGGTTCTTCGTTCCGCCCGCCTCGTTCGCGTCCAGCAGCAGCGTCCCGCCCGAAAGGTCCGACACCGACAGGTCGCTGTTGTGCAGCGAGATCCCGCCCTTGTCGTCGAACACCAGCCCCCCGCCCGTGTTGTACCCCTGCTCCACGCCCCCGCTGCCGCTGTCCTGCACCCGCAGGAACGGCTGGATCACCCCGGACCCCGTCGACTTGGGAGCACCCTGCGTGAACGTCGCCCCGTTGATCGTCCCGGTCGACCCCGTGGTCGTCAGGTCGAGCGTGGTGATCGTGATCGCCGAAGCCGACGACGCGACACTCGCCAGGGCCACCGCCACAAAAAGGGCCGTCTTCATAAGCTACTTTCTCTCTCAAGGACTCCCGCCGGCGACTGTCACCAGCTCATGTAAAAACCTAGCCCCGATCCCCCGCCACGCAATGCCCTCTTTCGCATGCCGGAATCTCCCTCCTCGCCCGCCCCTCCACACGCCCTCCGCAGACGCGCCGCTGTTCCGCGCAAGCGCTTCAATATCCCCCGCCCGCTCCTCCCGCCGCTCCATTATCAATCCCGCTCCTTTCGCGCCCGCGCCACCTGCCTCGCCTTCTATAAAACCCGACCGCTAAAAAGCCGCTCCCCGCTCCACCGTGCATGCCCCCTCCCGCGCGCACTGTCCGCCCCATAACGTGGACGCAACCCCGCACACAATCCCGCCTTCCCCCAGCCCCTACAGCCCCACCACCCTCCTACAATCCCCGGCACATGCCCGGGAGATCGCCATGACCACCCTGCTCATCCCCAAAGTCTTTCACCAGATCTGGCTCGGCCCCAAGCCCGTCCCCGATCAATTCCAGCAATGGGCCGACCGCTGGCTCCAGCTCAACCCCGGCTGGAAGATGGAATGGTGGACCGACCACCACCTCCCCGACATCACCAACCGCCAGCAGTTCGACGCCGCCGACAAGATGGCCGCCAAGTCCGACATCCTCCGCTACGAAATCTGCTCGCGCTACGGCGGCATCTATGTTGATTCGGACCTGGAACCCCATCGCCCCATCGAACCCCTCCTCAACGGCGTCAACGCCTTCTACGGCGACGAACGCCCCAACACCCCCTGCAACGCCATCCTCGGATGCGCCCCCAACGACCCCTTCTTCCACCACCTCGTCCAACAGCTCCCCGCCTCCTTCGCCGGCCCCGGCGACATCGTCGACAAAACCGGCCCCCGCTTCCTCAAGCGCGAACTCGACGCCTTCCTCGGCAACGACGCCTCTGTTGACTGGGACTTCGGCCAGCCCCGCCGCCACCGCCACGCCTCCCGCGACCACCAGCGCCACGTCTTCGGCTTCGACTGGCGCACCTT
>JBEHXY010000344.1:0-4646 GCA_048498455.1 Planctomycetota bacterium
TCTCAATGGCGTTGCGGAAGAGGGCCAGATCGCTGGAGAGTGCGGAATCAGCGGCCCCGACGACGCCGCGGCTGAAACGCGGGATAGCGATGGCTGCCAGTACGCCGATGATGGCGACGACGATGATGATTTCAACAAGCGAAAACCCGCGCGGGCGCGGGTTTTCGGTGGGGTTCGCAGGATGCATGGCTGCTCCGAGGGGCAGAGGCCGGGGCGGAATCAGTAGGCGCTGTAGAGCTTGCCGCTGATGTCCGCTTCGGTCGCGTTGGCCTGGATGGTGCCGGTGGCGGCGGTATAGAGCCAGCCGACGCCGGAGCCGGTGGCCGCCGCGACGCCGGTGTTGCCCTTGGACGCGCCGACGGGCAAGGGGGGGATGCTGCGGAGATAGGGACCGTAGATGCAGGTGGCGGTGGGCGTGGCGGAGATGGTGCCGGCGGAATCGGAATACTGGGTCATGGCGGTGGCGAAGTTGGCAGTGGTGGGGAAGGCGCCGCCGTGTTCGGAGGCGTAGAGGTCAATGGCCTTGCGAAGGACGGCGAGATTGCTGGCGAGGGAGGAGTCGGCGGCGCCGGCGGACCCGCGTGAGAGGCGCGGGATAGCGATAGCGGCGAGGATGCCGACGATAACGACCACAACGACAAGTTCAATGAGACTGAAGGCCCTGTTATGAGTGAGGCGGCGTTGCATGAGTGTCTCCAAAGATAAGCTTGACGACTGCCCTGGTGATGGGACTTTCATCGGATATCGGAGGGCATTACTTGACCTGAATATCGTGCCGGGAACTGCCAGGTTCCGCCGGAGAATCGAGTTGCAGCACAATGTCGCACCCCTCTGCACGGAGTGTCGCGGTGCGTTCGGTGAGTGCGGAGAGCGTCAGGCCGGCGTAAGAGCGGCCGAGGGGGACCATGGCCCCATCGATGACGGCGGTACCGCTGGAACGTCCGGTAACGAGGATGGCGGTGAGCTTGTGGGCGTGTCGGAAGGCGTCGATATCAATGCGCGCAGCGGCGGGGCGGGTCGCGGCGGTCGCTGGGACGGGGGCGATGACCGCGGCGACGGTCCATTCCGTGGGCGGAGCAAAGGCATTGGCAAAGGGGGCATCGAGGGCGGCGGCGCTAGCGAAACGCTGGGCGAGCGTCGCCTTCATGTGGAGGGCGGGCGCGGGCGGAACCGCGGTGGCGGGAGATTGTTCCACAAGCAAGGAAGAGGGCGGGGCTACCGCCGCGGAGGCCGGGGCGGCGCCGTGGTTGAAGACAAAGGTGTCCATGACCCATCCTGCGGCGGCGACCGTGATCAGTGCGACGTACACATGGTTCTTGACGATTTTCATCGGGTCTCCAGAGGGCTCACTGCGCACCCTCGGCAAGGGCGGTGTGCCAGCGGAGTTTCATGATGAGGCTCTGGCCGAGCGAGCCTTCCGTGAAGCGGCCGGAGAGATCGGTGGAGGAGAGGTCGATGTCCGGCATCTGCTGGCGAAGGTCTGCAAGAAAGGCGGCGAGGTCCTGGAAGCGGCAGCGCCCCGAAAGTTGGATGGGGATGACAGCGTAGCGTTCGAAGGCATCGGGGCGGCCAGCCTCGATGGTATCGATGCGGAGGTTGCGGGCGGTGGCGAGTTCGGTGATGGCCTGGAGGCGGGTGTTGACAGCGGTGGCGGGTTGGAGGAGCAACGGGTGGGCGGCCAGCGAATCGCCGGCGAGCTTGGCGGCACTGCGGCCGGCGAGCTCGGCGGCGCGCTGGGCGTCGAGCGTTTGCCGCTGGCTCTGGAGGTCAGCGATAAGGCCGGCGTAGGCATTGCGGGCGTTGGCCATGGGGCGCAGCAGCAGAAACCAGCCGGCAAGCGCGAGTGCGGCGCAAGTGGTGGCGCCGACGGCGTGAACGTTGATGCGGGAGGGTGCGCTCATGGTGCGGCTCCTGCGGGGGCTGCCCCGAGCGTGGTGCAGGCAAGCTGGAAGCTCAAAACATCGTCTCCCTTAAAGGCGTCGCGGCCGGACTTGACGAGGCGGACTTCATCGAAGAGGCCGGCCTGTCCGAGATGATCGAGGACGCGGGTGATGGCGGCCTGGGTGCGGACCAGGCCGGTGAGCTGGACCTGAAGGCGGACCGGGCCGGCGAAGGCGTCGGATTTGAGGGGCTTGCCGTCGGCATTGAGGGGGACGACATTCGAGGTTGGTGCGGGGGCGAGGTCCCACTTGAGGCTGGTGAGCATTCCGTCGTCGGCGAGGGCGGCGGAGAGGGCCGCAAGGAGGCGGGAGTAATCGGGCGGTGCGTTGACGGTGTCGCGCAGAACGAGGTCGGCCTGGACACGGGCGAGAGCGGCGGCACGGTCGGGCTTGCGGGTTTCGATCTCCCTGCTGTCGCGGCCGACGCGGTCGATTTCGCCCTTGACGGAGCGGTCATCGATCGCGAACAGGCCGTGGAGAGCGACGGCGGCGACCGCAAGCAAGGCAGCCTGGAGGAGGCCGGCGAGGGTCCAGCGGCGTGCAGCGAGGCGGCGGCGGCGGCGGTGCTGCTGGTGCGCCGAAAGGAGGTTGACGCTCATACCCAGGCCTCCTCGACATAGAGAGCGCCTGCGAGGGCACCGCAGAGCGCGGGGGACGTGGCAGCGGCATCGGGATCGAGCGCGGCGGGGGAAAGCAGATGGATCGCCTGTCCGGACATAGCGGCGAGTGCGTCGGCGAGCCCGGGGATGGCCGCGCCACCGCCGGTGAGGAAGATGGCGCCGATGGAAAGCTGCTGGTAGCGGTGGCCGACATAGGCGTGCGTGAGCTTGAGTTCGTGGACGATGGATTCGACGGCTTGCTGGAGGGGACGGCTCATGCGGCCGCGAGGTCCGGACGTGTCAATGGCCATCCCGATTTCACGGAGGACGTGGTCGATGATGTCATCGGCGAGATCCGGCCCAGCGGCACCAGCGATGGCTTTGCGAAGAGCACACACGCCCACATCATCGAGGGTACGGTGATAGAGCACCGTTCCCGCGTGTCCGATGACGAAACGGGTGGCGGTCCAGCCGATGTCGATGAGGGTGTGGACGGTATCGTCGGCAGGGCCGGCAGCGCGGGCCGCGAGGGCATTGAAGGCCAAGGGCACCGGGAAAACGGAAAGGACATCCAGGCCGGCGTCGACGAGCAGATCGACGAGCGGGTCGGTGGCGGCGTGGGGAAGGGCGATGGCCATGATGTGCGAAGCGCTGCCGCCGCGTGCGGGCGCCGGGAGGTCCCACAGGTCATGCTGAAAAGCGCCGGCCTTGAGCTTGCCGATGCGACCGAGTTCGGCGCCGGCGATTTTGCGGACCGTGGGGGAGGCGGCCCCGCCGGGAGGCAGCTCGAGGCTCTCGATTCTCAAAGCGTGGGCAGGCGCGTTGATAACGAGGCGATTTCCGGAGAAACCCTTGCGGGCGATGAGCTCGCGGAGACGGGCGGCATCATCCGCGGTGAAGACCGGAGGGTCGGGGCGCTCGACCGAGGCGGCGGCGACCAGCGTGACGTTCTGATCATCCACTCTCGCCTGCGCGAGCTTGATCGTGCGCGCGCCGAGATCAAGGCCGATGGGAGTGAGGCGGGATTTGCGGAAGAGGTTGATCAATGCTTTCCTCCACCCTGGGCCATTCCGACGAGGTCGAAGAGGGGCAGGAACATGCTGATCGCGACGAAGCCGACGAAAGCGCCCATGACGATGAGGATGATCGGTTCAATAAGCGAAGAGAGTGACTTGAGGACGATTTCGTTTTCCTCATCAAGGAAGTCTGCAACGTGGGTGAGCAGGGTGCCGAGCTTGCCGGTCTGTTCGCCGTTGCGGACGGCTTCCGAGACGGACGGGTTCACGAGCGTCGTGCCGGTGAAGGCGGTGGACATGGGCATGCCCTTGGTGACGGCATCCTCGGCGCGGGCGATAAGGTCGCGGTAGCAGGGACTGCCGGCGGCTTGTTTCACAAGCGACAGAGAATCCAGGAGCGGAACGTAGGAATCGACGAGGGTACCGAGCAGGCGGGCGATGCGGGCGGTCGCGAGGTTTTTGAGCAGGCCGGAGAGCCTGGGAACGCGGAGCGCGAGGGCGTACACCTGGCGTTTTCCGGTCTCGGTGCCGAGCCAGGTTTTGAGCGAAATGCCGGCGGCGATGGCGGCGCCCAGAACCGCCCACCAGTAGATTTGCACGAATTGGCCGATGGTCATCAGGAACTTGGTGGTCGGCGGCAGCGCCACATCGAGGGTCTTGAAGAGGTCGCCGAAACGCGGGAGGACGAAGACGAACAGGGTAATCATCACCGAGACGCCCACGCCGCAAAGGAGGATCGGGTAGACCATCGCACCGACGACGGTGTTTTTAAGTTTCACCTGCCGGCGGGTGAGGGTGGCGAGTCGGTCGAGCATCTGCGGAAGTTCGCCGCACGTTTCGCCGGCGGCGATCAGCGAGCGGGTGACGGCGTCGAAATAATCGGGGCGATCGGCGAGGGCCTGGGTGAGCGAAGCACCGGCCTCGATGTTCGCGCGGACCTGCCCCAGCACGGCGTGCCACCCGGGATGTTCCATCTGCCTCTCGACGATAGCGAGGGCCTCTGTCAGGGGCGTGCCGCTGGAGATGAGGATCTGGAGGTGGCGGGAGAAGTTGGCGAGGTGCTTGAGGCGGACGCCGCCGGCTTTTCCGGC
>JBEHXY010000345.1:0-4629 GCA_048498455.1 Planctomycetota bacterium
CGGCGATAATGTGTGACTCTTCCGCACCCGTAGCGCAATTGGATAGAGCATCTGACTACGGATCAGAAGGTTGCAGGTTCGACTCCTGCCGGGTGCATTCGAGAACAGAGAAACGGTAAAACAAAAACCTACAAGCGACAAAACGAAAGGCTCGGGCACGTCCCGGGCCTTTTCCATTTCCATGCGAAGATCGAGCTCATGAGCATTCGGCATGCAGCCGGACCGGCCAGGTACTTTGAGCCACTCCAAAACCCCCCTTTCTTCCCCCGAAACACGTTGCAAATTGCATGATTTTGCCGCTGAAATCGCCCCCTATTTGTGCGAGGTGCGGGTGAGCGGCAGCTTCCGCGACGATGAGCTCACCTCTTTATCGGCTCCCCCATTTTGCCCAGGTTTTTGGCGTGGATAGGGGGATGTCCATGGACCGACTCAGTAGGCATCGCTACTTCGCTTTGCTTTCGGAGAATCCATGGACCACCGCCCCCAGCTGTACGACGGCGAACTCCCCTTTTTCCTGATCGACCCCCGTGACCGCCATGAGGTGGTTCGTCTGTTCGCACGCAGTGGCGTGGGTCTGATCCTCAGCGACGAAAGCAAGAACCTCACGCGGGTTGAGATGCCTGGCTACAGCTTCAAATCGGCGAGCATCGTCGCCGCCCGCGTCTTGCGGGGTTTTCCGCGTCGGACGGTGCTGCAGGTGGCCACGGATGTCCTTGACCTTCCTCGCGCACCCATCGGCGCCCTGCGTTCCCTGATCGTGCCTGACCGGTTCGCGGTCAGCGGCCTGCTTCACGAGTGAGGGGTGGAGGGGAATTCTCGCCCCCTCCATCGCCTCCCACGAACAACGGTGGCTGTTTTCACAGGTGCCCTCCCGCGCGGCGCTTCTCCCCATCGGCCACGCCCGCTGGCATGCCGATTGTTTCCTTTTGCGGATGCTCGCCGCCGTCTGATGATTGCGGCACCCAACAGGCAAAAGGAGCTGCACCCATGTTTACCGCGTTCGCCGGTTTCGGCCTGATCTTCCTGATCCTGGGGCTGCTCGCCAGCATCTTCTGGATCTGGATGCTGATCGTCGCGCTCACCACCGAACCCACCCCCATGGAAAAACTGCTGTGGTTCCTGGTGATCTTCTTCCTGCACATCCTGGGCGCGCTGATCTACTTCTTCATGCGCTACCAGTCGCGCGGCACCCGGCCCGCGTTGTAAGGCGGCAGAGTCGCACCGCGCCAACGAACGGTGACGGGCCGGAGCTCGCCAAAATCCCACGCTCCCCCTCCCCGGCCCTCCCCCGCCGCTCCCCCTGCGCCGTCAATCCAGCGACTGGGCGACGGCATCCTTCTGCAATTGCTGGAACCGCGCCTCCCCCAGGTACCCCCCCACCTCCGGCCGCCCCAGGATATTGAGCGTCAGCTTGGGATCCACCAGCAGCGTGCTTCGCAAAAAGCCATAAAAGAGGTCGCCGTTGCCGGCCTGCGCCAGGCTCGAGGCACAATGCAGCCGCGCCTCGCGGTTGTAGGGGTCGGTTTCCAGCACCCGCTGGTAAGCCACGCCCGCCTGCGCGAAGTGGCCGTTCTGCTGGAGTTTGTCGGCGTACCGCAACCAATCCGCCGGCTTTGCGTCTGGCTGGGCGACGGCCTGCTGCAATTTGGCAAGGTCGGCGTCCACCGTCCCGTGCCTGCGGGCAAATCCCAGAAAGACAACGCCCGCGACGAGAACGAGTACAAGTGTCGCAATCGCAGGCATACGCGGTCGTTGGAACATCTTCGTGGGCCTTGTGTATAAGGGCAGCATGCCGCCGGTAACCATCGAACAACCCGCCCCTCCCGCACTCCTTCAACGCGCCAGGCCCTTTCCTTATTGGGGCCTGCTGGCGTGCCTCCTGCTGGCGCTCCTGCAGATGTCCTGGGCGGGCTATCAACTGGGCATCGGCAACCAGGGAATCCAGGTCGCCTACCTCGAAGCCCAGCACGATCACCAGCTCTTCACCCGCGACCAGATGGTAGCCGAAACGCTCACCAGTTATCCAAGTTACTTTTTTCTGCTCTGCGGAAATCTGCTCTCGCTGCTGCCCCTGACCTCGCTGTACCTGCTGCTGCACTTTCTTACCACCGCGGCCGTGTTCGCCGCCGTCGCGTTCCTGAGCAAATCGCTGTTTCGTGATCCCTGGGTGGCTTTTGTCACCTTCCTGCTGCTGCTCGCCGGGCACCACCAGGCGCTCGCCGGGGCCACCCTTTATTCCCCCGGCTTCACGCACACCTGGGCGGTCTTTCCGCTGAGCCTCCTCTCGCTCGGCCTTCTTTACCGGCGGCGCTACCTCTCGGCGTTCGCCCTTGCCGGGGCCACCGCCAACCTGCACGCGCTGGAGGCCGGCCACCTCGCGCTGCTGATGGGCTTCGTCGCCCTCTTCCAATCCTTCTTCGGCAACCGCCGCGTCAGCTTCCTGCGCCTCGCCCTCGCCTGCTGCCTCTTCGTTGCCGCCGCCTCCCCCACCCTCTACATGATGGCCACCCAGCACCAGACCTTCGACGCCGAGTGGCTGCAACTGATGCACATCCGCTCCGGCGACCATTCCTTCCCCTCCACCTGGTGGGCGGCCGGAACGCCGGACGTGCCGCGGTTCGCCTGCATCGTCGGCCTGGCGGCGCTGGCGATGTCCTTCCCGATGCGCCCGGCGCAACGCCGCAAGACGCTGCTCCTGGCCCTGGGCGTGGCGGGCCTCTTCGCCATCGGCACGATTTTCACCGAGTGGAAACCGATCCCCACCGTCATCCGCGCCCAGTTCTTCCGCAGCTCCAGCATCCTCCTCACCGTGGCCCTAATCGTCATCGCCCATGGCTGCATCGCGGCGTGGCGACTGCCCTGGCAGCGCGGCCGCTTCCGCCTCGGCATCGCCGCGATCCTTCTGGAAGTGGCGAGCGCGACGCTCACCGCCCTTGCCCTGGCGATTCCGGCGCTGCTGTTCCTGCTGCCGATCGCCCTGGTCCTGGCCCTGGTCACGGCGCTGGTCACCGGGCGGCTGGCGTGGCACCAGGCGCTGATCGCCGGCGCCGCGCTGGTGGTCTGCCTGCTCGCATGGCAGACGATCCAGTTCGTCATTCCCGGCCTGCCGCCGGCCATTTCCTGGAGCGCCATCGCCGCCGCCGCCGGCTCGATCAACCTGGACATCCGCGGCCTGCTGCTGCTGGTGGCCATCGTCGCCTGCTGGATTCTCTACGTCAGCCGCGGCCCCCATCCGCTGCGCTGGACCGCCGCCCTCACGGCGCTTCTGGCCGCAGCCTTGGGCGTGCCCCTGGTCGCCCCGGACATCCTGGCCCGCCGCGAGCCGGTCACGCCGTGGCTCGACGCCCAGCGCTGGGCCCGCGCCAACACCCCCGTCGACGCCCTCTTCCTCACTCCGCCGCAGCAGGGCGGCTTCCGCATCTACTCGCAGCGCGCGGTCGTCGGCGAAATGCGCGACGGCACGCAGCTCTATTTCAAGGCCGCTTTCACCAGGCCCTGGTGGGACCGCATGGCCGCGCTGCAGCCGGGCATTCTGAAAGATCCCGACGGCAAGTCGCTGATGGCCCCGGGCAAGCCGCTGGAGCGCCTCGACGACAACCAGGTGATCGCGCTGGCGCAGCAGTTTCACGCCGACTACATCGTGCTGCCGCACAGCGACGCCCGCACGCTGGAAAAAGTGTATGACAACGGCGAGTGGACGATCTTCCGCCCGCAGGTGCCGGTGGTGAGCATCGAATCGCCGGGGGGCGTGGAGCTGCGCGAGGAAGACCAGTTCCTGCGCACCACCGCGCTGCCGAACATCGAAAAGTACCGCAAGTCCGACGCCCAGATCCAGATCGTGGGCGCCGATGGCCTGCCGATCCACGGGGGGCAGCTGCACGTCGCCCAGACCTCGAGCAGCTTCAACTTCGGCGCCTCGCTGGGCTTTTTCCGATCCTCTCCCGTCGACACCAGGGCCGACTACAAGCCGCCCGCCGTCACGCCCTCTGAACTCTCCAGCTTTCTCGAATGCTTCAACTATTCGGTGATCGCCTTCAGCGGCCAGTGGCGCTTCACCGAGCCGGTGCGCGGCAAGACCGACTACGCCGACCTCGATCGCTACGTCGCCTGGTGCACCGAGCACCACATCCGGCCGGAGCTGCACTTCGTCGCCGGTTACGCGCCCGCCTGGAGCAAAACCGGCGACGGCTCGACCTACCTGCGCCTGCACGCCACCGAGCTGGCCAAGCGCTATGGCGACAAAATCGCGGACTGGCAGATCACCAGCGACCAACTCGCCATCGACCAGGCTCCCGCGCTCTTCGCCCTGTTCCGCAAGAACGCCCCCAACGCCCGGCTGGGCCTGTCCGACGACACCCGCTTCTGGACTTCGCCGCCCAAATCGCAATCGCAGAACCCGGACATCGCCGGCCTCGAGGATCTCCGCCGCCTGAAAAAAGCCGGCACGAAAGTCGATTTCTTTTCGATCGAAGCGCGGCGGCCGACGGGACTGTGGGCTTCGGGCGCGGATGTTTACAGCGTGCTCGACGCCTTCGCCGCCGAGGGCGTGCCGGTGCACATCACCGAGCTGGGCGTGCCGGTGGGCGCCCGCATCGAAGGCGACGTGCGCGAAGGCAAGTGGACCCCCGC
>JBEHXY010000346.1:0-4625 GCA_048498455.1 Planctomycetota bacterium
CGATGCCAACGATGGAGGAGCCGCTCGACGTGACGGAGCGGTTCATGTGGCTTGATTTGTACGCGTCCCTGGCGCGCGAGGGGCCGGCGGAGATGCGGCGGCGGTTGTTTGGTGATTTTGACATGGGCTGGGCGGGGGATCCGCTGCGCTCTCTCAATCCGTTCCCGGTGCATTTTGAGGCGGCGATGCGGGAGGTGAACGGGTGAGGATGTCGGTGGTGGGGAGTTCGGCGCCGCAGTAAATGCATTTGGCGATCGTGGGGGAGTTGGCGTGGTGGCACTGGGGGCAGGTGCGGATGCGCGTGCCGATTTTGCCATCGGCGCGGCCGTCGCGGAGATCGATTTGCCGGATCCGCTTGGCAAGGTCGTCGGCGGTGGCGCCGGTTTTTTCCTGCAGCAGCTCCCACATGGCGGAGCAGACGAGCGCGAGGCGGTCGAGGCGGACGCGCAGGGTGTAAAGTTCGTCCTGTGCGGCGCGGGTGGAGTCCTGCACGCTGCTGATGTCGCCTTCGATGGAGTTGAGACGCCAATCGCCGAGGAAGTCGAACGCCATGGGGGCTCCTTCGCCAAAGGGACGCGGCGAGGGATTGTAGGCAAGGCAGGCGAGAGGGCGGAAACTATTTCGGCGGGATGGAGCGAAGATCGAGCGAGCCGATGTTGAGGCATTCGTCGCTGACGCCGCCGGGGATCGGAGGCAGCGTGACCTCCTTGTTGGCCGCGGCGATGGTTTCCCGGTGCATGGCTTCGTCGGGAGGAGCGGGGCGCAGCGCTTGGATGGTCGCGACGAGGGTGTAGGTGCCCGCGGGCACATTCTCGGCGCGAAAGGTGCCGTCTTCCTGAACGAAGAGGCTGAAGGTTTGCGGATCAAACTCGCCGGGCTTTGCGGGCTGCGTGGCGGCCTGCCTAGCCGGGTTGCGTTGGAGATGCACGCTTGCCCGCGAGTGGGCAGTATGCAGCAGTTCCGCGGGCAGGGTGATGGAGCCGGAGATGGGGCGGCCATGTCCGCCGAGGGCGACGTTGGCGCTGCCCCCGGGGGCGACGGTGACGAAGTCGGTGCCGATCGAGATTTCGACACTCCCGCCGTCGTCAGTGGGTTCAAGGTTTACTGCGGAGACTTGCACGCGGCCGGCGAAGACACGGTCGAGGATGAAGTGGCCGTCTGCGTCGGCCTTGACGTTGTTGTAGGCGAAGTAGCGTCCAGTGTAGGGGACCCTGTGGATCTCGTCCGGGTAGAAGGTGGAAATGGTGATGCCGGGGGCAGACTTTGTTCCGCGGCGGGCGGTGCCTTCGATGCGTCCCCAAGGCGTGAGGGTGATTATGCCGGCAGCTTCCGCGGTCGTATGGAGGATGCGGGCGTAGCCCGCGTCTTCGTAGATGAGGAGTTCTTCGGCGGGGTCGCTTGTGCGGAGCGTCAGGATGCCGCCGGCGGTGGCGGAGGCCGACGTAACGGCGTTGATCAGGGAGGGATGAACACGCCCGTTGAGGATCTGGACGGCGTCGTCCGCCGTCAGGACGAAGACGGTGGCGTTGGCGGCGGGGCGGCCATCGGGGCGAACAATGGAGATGGGACGGACTTCGTTGACCGCAAGCGATGCCGGGGCGGTCGCGGCGACCGATTCGGAGTGAACCGCCGGCGGGTGAGAGTGACCACCGGCGGCAAGGAGAAGTCCGGCAGCGGCGAGAGCCAGCCCGCCACCGAGCAGCGCGAGACGGGTGAGGGTCATGGTTTTCTCCGCGGCGTGGAGGAGCGGGAGGAGGGGCGCGGGCACGGCGCTTCCGTGCAGCACCGCAAGGGCGGGGGCGGCGGTGGTGTGCAACCAGGCGGCCGAGCAGGGCGCGTGGCTGGCGGCCTTGGCGAGGAGTCCGAGCGGCGCGGGGGGAGCGGCGCCGAGCTGTTTTCGCAGACGGTGAATGGCCCGTGCGAGTCTTTTGCGGGCGGCCCCTTCGGTGGCGCACAGGGCGCCCGCCACAGCTTTGACGGGCAGGTTGCGGTGGTAGCGAAGCAGGATCACGAGGCGATCGGCGCGGGAGAGGGTGACGAGGGCGGCATCGAGCGCGCGCAGCGTGTCTGACGTGGCGAACGGGGCTTGCGGCGTCGGAGGGAGCGGACGGGCGGCACGCCGTTCATGGAAGCGTCGCCGGCGATGGGAACGGCGGATGTCCCGGAGGGTGAAACGCAGCGCTTCGAAGAGCCAGCCGGTGAGACGAACGCGCGTGTTCATGCGAGGAGCCTTTCGCACGAGAAGGATGAGGACCGTCTGAACCGCATCGTCAGCGTCCTGGGAGGTGGGGACATGGCGCGAGGCGTAGGCGTGCATCCACGGCGCG
This sequence comes from Planctomycetota bacterium, assembly GCA_048498455.1. Taxonomy (GTDB): domain Bacteria; phylum Planctomycetota; class Phycisphaerae; order WQYP01; family WQYP01; genus CALCHA01. Next base: position 2,328 of record JBEHXY010000346.1, read on the forward strand.
TGGCGGCGCACGAGCTGCTCAACACGGACGTCGCGCAGCGGATCGGCGGGATGGGCGAGGGCTGCGAGCAACTGCTCGTCGGGCAGCTCAACGCAATCGGCGATGGCGGTGGTCATGGGATCCTCTCTGCGCTTCCATGGCCGGCGGGGAGATTCTGGGACAGGATCGCGGGGATATTTTCATCGATCGGGGGCCGCCGTGGGCAAAAAAAGAAAAAGCCCGAGCGGGGCTCGGGCTTCGGGAGGTTTTAGGTGTGCAGGGAGAGCGTCAGTCGATGACGTCAACGCCCATGGAGCGGGCGCTGCCGGACAGGATGCGGATGGCGGCGTCCACGTCGTAAGCGTTGAGGTCCTTGATCTTTTCCTCGGCGAGCTTTTTGAGCTGGGCCTTGGTGATCTTGCCGACCTTGTTCTTGTTGGGTTCACCGGAACCCTTGGCCAGGCCGATGATGTCCTTGATCATGACCGAGGCGGGCGGGGTCTTGATGATGAAGTCGAAGGTGCGGTCGGAGTAGACCGTGACTTCGACGCCGACGACCTTGCCCTTGAGGGCGGCGGTGGCGGCGTTGAACTTGGTGATGAACTGACCGGGGTTGACGCCGTTGGCGCCCAGTGCCGGGCCGATCGGGGGGGCCGGGGTGGCGGTGCCGCCGGGGGCCTGCATTTTGAACTTTTTGACGACTTCTTTGACTTTGGCCATTTGAGGCTCCTGGTTTTTTTAGTGGTCAGTGACAGTGGCAAACAACAGGCGAGTGCGGCAGGAGAAGCCCGGCGGATGGCCGGCCATGCCACGACCGCTCAGGGATCGATGACTCGGGCGCTGGAGACGACGACGCGGACGTTGCGGCGGCCGGCGTCGAGGGAAGTCGTGCGCTGTCCACGGAGACGGCGCACGGCGCGAATAACGGTGGTGACGAAGAAGGCGGCAAGGGCGGCGACGGCGCCGAAGACCAGCGCCACGGCGAGGAGGGAGGCGCCCAGGACGGTGATGGGAACGATGACGCCGATGGCAAAGGCGATCCAGACCCAGCGGGGCAACCGCGCGAGGCGGGCGACCCAGAGTTGGAGGCGAGGATTCATCGGGAGGTAGATCATGGCGTTCGCGCTCAGCCCTCGACCTTTTCAAGCTGCCAGTATTCGAGTTCGAGCGGGGTGGCGCGGCCGAAGATGGTGACGATGACGCGGACGACGCCCTTGTCGGGGAAGATCTCGTCGACGGTGCCTTCGAAGTTTTCGAAGGGGCCTTCCTTGATCTTGATCGGGTCGCCCTTTTTGAATTCGACCTTGACGGTGCCGGGGCCGCCGGACTGGGCCTCGTTCTTCTCCACTTCCTGGAGCATCTTTTCGACGTCCTTGGTGGCCATGGCCGTGGGCTTGTTGCGGTTGCCGATGAAATCACCGACGCCCTGGGTGTCCTTGAAGAGGTAGTAGGAGCGTTCGGGGATGGTGCCGTCGTTGTTGAGTTCCATCTCGACGAAGACATAGCCGGGATAGAGTTTGCGTTCCGCGACCTTCTGCTGGCCCTGCTTGACGCGTTTGATGCGTTCGGTGGGGACGAGGATGCGGCCGATGAGGTCGCCGAGGTTTTCGATTTTGACTTTGCGTTCGAGCGCGTCGCGGACCTGGTCTTCGCGGTTGGAGGCGACCCGCAGGACGAACCAGTTTTTTGTCATGGTGGCCATGGCTTGTATGTCCCGCCTGAAAGCGTTGGTTTACGAAATCCCGATCGCGCGGAAGAAATAGAGGAAGCCGACGTCGACGAACCAGAGGATCAGGCCCATGACGAAGGTGAGGAAAATGACGACCTTGGTGGAGGCGATAAGTTCGCGGCGGCTCGGCCAGGTGACCTTCCGCATTTCGGACTCGGTCATGATCATGAATTCGGCGAGGGAGGGCTTGTTGACGAGGTAGAACGCGAGGAAGGCGGTGAGGATGGCCCAGAGGGAGAGGACGGCGACCTTGAGGGCGATGTTTTCGGTGGTGGCGAGGGGCGTTTTTTCGACCAGCCACCACATGCCGCCGCCGCCGATGAGGGCAATGGAAGCGACCGTGCCCCAGCGGACGTACTTTCCCTGGCCCGACTTGTAGATCGAGAAGAAGCTGCGGGTGTTTTTGGCGTCCGCGGTGGTCAAGGGAGGTCCTCGTCAGGGAGCGGTTCCGGGGTCAACACGTCGGACAGGAGTCGAACCTGTAACCTGCGGTTTTGGAGACCGCTGCTCTGCCAATTGAGCTACCGACGTATGCGAGTTTCGAGTTTCCAGTTTCGAGTTTCAAGAAGGGCGCTGGGCCGGGTCTTGAA
>JBEHXY010000347.1:0-4613 GCA_048498455.1 Planctomycetota bacterium
GCCGACCTCGCCTTCATCGACAAACGCCGCAAGTCCGCCACCTCCGTCGCCATGACCTCCATCGTCGGCGACATCGCCAACAAAACCGTCCTCATGTTCGACGACATGATCACCACCGGCGGCACCATCTCCGAAGCCTCCAAGATCCTCAAAGAACACGGCGCCGGCCGCATTTTTGTCACCGCCACCCACGGCGTCTTCGCCGGACAGGCCGTCGAACGCATCGCCAAGTCCCCCATTGAACGCCTCATCATCACCGACACCATCCCCCCCTGCCCCCGCCTCGACCCCATCAAAGACCGCATCACCGTCCTCTCCGTCGCCCCCCTCATGGGCGAAGCCATCAAACGCATCCACCTGAATCAATCCGTCAGCGCCGTCCTCAAAGGCGCCCAGGGCGGCAAACGCTGAGAGCACATCAATGAACGCCCAGCCCTCTCTCCCCTACGCCGCCCACCCGCCACGCCTCCAGCGCCAATCCCGCTGGGGAATCCTCGCCCTCCCCCTCGCCCTTCCACCACTCCCCCTCGCCGCCCTCCTCGCCGCCCTCCTCCACCACCTCCTCGCCTGCCTCGCCCTCGCCACGGCCTGAACACGAACAGTCTTTCTTCCAGGAACAACCTTCTTTCCTTTGCCCTGCCTCAAAAAACAACCGCAGCTCCCTCCGCCCCATCGCCGATACACGCTATGATGAAGCCTATGAAATCCCTCATTCACACCAACCCCTACCTCAAAGACCCCGTCGCCCGCGAGCGCATGCTCCGTCACAGCGTCTACGAATCCAGCGTTGCCTCAGGTGCCCGCCGCCTCAAATTCGCCGACCTCGTCACATTCACCCGCAGCAAAACTTCGGGCAGGAAGAAAAAGAAACACTGATTTCTTGGGTGCATTCACCGTGTGGCCATTCACCCGTTCACGATCGATCGCCATCCAAGATCCTGTCTTCGGTGCTCTCCGCTTTGATCTCAAACGAGCTCTATGGGAGGGAAGACTGAACCTCCCGCCACTGAGCCCTAACACCCCTGTCGGTGTGCGCGCTGATATCCAAGGCCCCACAGACAACCAACGAAAAAAGATCGCATCCTTCATCGGCCAGCTTCCCTCCCTGCTGCCTGCACTCCAGTTTGCCGTCTGCAACCATTACCAGGAAATCCGAAGGCTTTGGTGGAAGGATGTTCATCTCCCTGAACACACTGACCCGCAACAACTCTGGAACACTCTGACATTCATGGGCATCGAACTCATGAGAGACCGCGAACACTTCTGGCCCGAACTCGATCTCATGCTCCATTTCGACAGACCTTGGGACGAGGAACACGGTCTTCAACTTGCAATCGGTGACAACAAACTTCTTGAAGTTCGCGACGAATAACAACGCCTTTCCCTCTTCCCCAATCCGAATCGACACCCCCATGCCCGCCCCCCTCCTCTTCCTCCTCGCCCTCGCCCTCTCCGCCCTCCCCCTTTTCCTCCCGCACCGCCACCGCCAACCCGCCCCGAGCAAGCCCATCACCCTCCTCGGCATCTACCGCGACTTCTTCGCTCATGCCCCCCTCCGCAACCTGAAACCCTCCCGCCTCCTCCTCCTGCTCTGGATCCTCGCAGCCATCACCACCACCCTCCTCCCCCCTTTCCTCTTCCTCCTCCTGCGAATCGCAGCGCCCGCCGGCCCCCTCCTCCGCACGGCTCTCTTCGTCGCCGCCGCCATCACCCTCCCCGGTGCCGCCGCCAACTTCCTCATCATCATCCTCAACGCCACTTCCTTCACCTTCGGCACCCCGCCCCCGCTCGGCCCCGCCCTCCCCTTCGCCTGCATCCTCGCCGCCCTCCACCTCCTCCTCGCCGCCACCGCCCTCACCCTTGCCCTCTCGCCGACGCTCGCCGCCCACGCCCACCACCTCCTCACCTGAAATTCCCGCCCTTGAACCCGCTCTGGGCCCCCGCTACCTTAGAGGCCATGACAACCCTCGCCGATATCGAAGCCGCCGCCGACGCACTTCCCCCCGACCAGCAACAGGAACTTCTTCTCTTCCTGGCCGCACGCCTTCGCGCAACGGCGACGTTGCCTCCCCCCCGCGTGCTTCCGGTTGAACAGATCAACGCATGGATCGCTCAAGATGAGAACGACATGCAGCAGTTCAACCGGCCCGCATGAACCTCTTCCTCGACACGAGTGTGCTCCTCGCTGCCTCCGGCTCCGAATCAGGCGCCTCGCGCGAGATCTTTCGCCGCGTCACCACCTCCTCACCTGAAATTCCGAGCCGGGCCGTGCGTTATCATCCCATCACCTGCACCGTTTCCCCTTCACTGGGAGCCCCCTCATGAACACCCGTCCCCTCCTCCCGCTCCTTCTCCTCCCCCTCCTCGCGCAAACCCCCGCTCCCGCCCCCGCCACACAGCCCCTCTCCGTCTCCGTCAAATCCACCGGCGCCACCGCCGACGGCGCCACCAAGGACACCGCCGCCTTCCAGAAAGCCCTCGACACCGTTGCCGTCTCCGGCGGCGGCGAAGTCTTCGTCCCCGCCGGCCGCTACCTCATCGGCTCCATCCAACTCGGCAACCGCACCACCCTCCGCCTCGACAAAGACGCCATCCTCGTCGGCAGCCCCGACCCCGCCGATTACCCCACCCTCGACATCCGCTGGGAAGGCCGCTGGCAACCCGGCCGCCGCGCCCTCATCTACGCGGCCAACGTCGACCACACCGCCATCCTCGGCCCGCCCGATGCCTCCGCCCGCATCGAAGGCAACCCCGCCATGGCCGCCCCGCAAAACCCCCGCGGCTCCGTCGTCCTCGAACCCATCAACTGCACCGACATCCGCTGGGAAAACTTCACCGTCACCCAGGGCGGCAACTGGGCCACCCACCCCACTTACTGCACCGACGTCGCCATCAAAAACCTCACCATCACCGGCAACCGCGACGGCATCGACGTCGACTCCTGCAAAAACGTCTCCATCGACGCCTGCACCATCACCACCGGCGATGACTCCATCTCCCTCAAATCCGGCCGCGGCCTCAACGGCGCCCGCATCGGCAAGCCCACCGAAAATGTCACCATCACCAACTGCACCCTCACCGACCGCACCTTCGCCTGCATCGGCATCGGCTCCGAAACCTCTGCCGGCATCCGCAACATCAAAATCGAGCACTGCAAAATGGCCGCTCCCCGCTCCGCCGCCATCTACCTCAAAACCCGCGTCGGCCGCGCCGGCTTCAACGACGACATCACCGTCGACGACCTCGACGTCACCGCCGGCTCCCTCCTCCGCGTCAACCTCGTCTCCGGCGGCAACACCAACACCGCCGACGACCCCGTCGAAGGTCCCCTCGGCATCCCCTCCGCCAAAAACCTCCGCCTCTCCAACGTTCGCCTCACCAATGCCCCCAGCATCGCCGACGTCGCCCAGGTCAATCCCGAAAAACCCTTCGACACCCTCTCCCTCTCCAACATCTCCGGCACCGCCCAGAAAGGCATCACCCTGGTCAACGTCCAGAACGCACAACTCAAAAACATCACCGTCACCGGCGTCGCCGGACCCCTCCTCTCCACCCTCAACACCACCGGCGCCGGCCTCGAAAACGCCGTCCCCTACACCCCGCCCGCCCCGCGCCCCGCTGCCGCACCCCGCCCCGCCCCCGCCCCTCCTGCGGCCCCTCAATAAAACGGCTTCGCCGGCCCCCCGCTCGTCCCGCTCTTCACCGCCCCGTTCCACGTCACCGTCCCATTGTCCAGCACCAGCGGCTCCCCCTCCGTCGCCTGGATCTCCACCTTGTCGAACACGATGTCCTTCCCATCCTGCACCAGGAACCCGCGCTTCGACTGAATCGTCACGTTCTTCAGCGTGATGTCGCTCGCCGGCTGCTCCGGCAATCCCAGAATCCTTCCCGCCAGCGGCGAATCCGTCACCGTCACATTCGTGAAATGAATGTCGTGAAAATGCGGGATCGCCTCCGTCTGCCCCGCCGCCGCCTCCCGCGGCCCCACATCCGTCGGCGTGTTCGCGTTCCCGTTGTACAGCATGTTCAAATCGATCGGCCGCCGCACGTTCTTCATCGTGATGTCCGAATACCAGATGTCATGCACGTCCCCGCCGTTGCCCCGGTAACTCTTGATCCGCAGCCCGTTGTCCGTCCCCTCAAACGTGCACCGCCGCACGATCATGTGGCTCAGTCCATCCCGCGTGCCGCTGCCGATCGAAATCCCATGCCCATGCAGGCACGTCAGATCCTCGATCAGCACATCCCGCGCCCCATTTTTCACCGCCACGTCATCATCCCCCGTGTCGATCGTGCAATGCCGAATCACGATCCGCGTCCCCCCCGGATCGATCGCATCCGTGTTCGGCGCATCATGCGGCGCCTTGATCGTCACGTTCTCAATCGTGATGTCCTCGCCCACCGGCACCAGGTGAAACATCGGTGAATTCGTCAGCGTCACCCCCTCCACATGCAGCCGCGTCACCCCGCGCAGCGATGCCAGGTACGGCCGCGTCACGATCACCCGCCCCGCCGGATACTTCCGCGCCGCCTTGTCCGACCACGCCCAGAACTCCTCCCCCGACCCATCAATCGTCCCTTCCCCCGTGATCGCCAGGTCCGTCGTCCCGCTC
>JBEHXY010000348.1:0-4598 GCA_048498455.1 Planctomycetota bacterium
CCTCCTTCACCAGCGCCACCGGCACCTCTTACTTCACGGCGGTTCCGGAGCCCCTCTCCGCCGCCCTGCTCTTTGCCGGCACGCCCCTGCTCCTCCGCGGCCGCCTCCGCCGCGCCCGTGGTCCCGCCGCTCTGCGGGGATAACCCAACCCCAGCGCCATCCCTTTCCCTGCCAAGGCGCGGGCGTTTTGCGCTCCCGCCCTTTGCCGGTATCCTTACCGCCTCTCAAGTGCCACGAAGACGCCCCCCGAAGAGCCCCTGGAGATCCTCATGCCCAAAGCCGTTCGAAAATCCGCCCCCGCCTCCCGCAAAACCACCGGCCCCACCGGCGTCGCCGTCATCGGTTGCGGCATCATCGGATCGGCTGTCGCCAACGCCCTGGTCAAAGATAACGCCCTCCTGCGCCGCCGCTCCGGGGTCACCCTCCAACTCCGCCATGTCGTCGACCGCGACGTCGAAAAAGTAAAGCGGGCCGGCGTTCCCGCGAAGCTCGCCACCCTCAGTTTTGACGCCGTCCTCGCCGACCGCGACACCCATATTGTCGTCGAGCTCATCGGCGGCCTCGAGCCCGCCCGCACCTTCGTCCTCAAGGCCCTCCAGGCCGGCAAGCACGTCGTCACCGCCAACAAGTACCTCCTCGCCGTCCACGGCAAGGAAATCCTCTCCGCCGCCAAACGCGCCGGCGTCTGCGTGCAGTTCGAAGCCTCCTGCGGCGGGGCCATCCCCATCATCGCCGCCCTCACCGAAAGTCTGCTGGCAAACGACATCACCCGCGTCGTCGGCATCGTCAACGGCACCTGCAACTACATTCTGACGCAGATGAGCCAGAAGGGACAAAGCTACGCCGACGCCTTGGCCGGGGCCCAGGCCGCCGGCTTCGCCGAACGCGACCCCACCTTCGACGTCAACGGCACCGACTCCGCCCACAAACTCGCCATCCTCGCCTCCCTCGCCTTTGGCGCAGAGATCCCCCTCGACAAGCTCGAGATCGCCGGCATCGACACCCTCTCCGACATCGATCTCAAATTCGCCAAGGACTTCGGCTACACCTGCAAACTCTTAGCGATCGCTGAACGCATCCCCCCCGCTTCAGGACTCAAAACCAACGGGGGGGGGAAACACTCAGGACTCAGGACTCAGGACTCAGGACTCTCGCTCCGCGTCCATCCCACCTTCGTCGCCGCCGACCAGCTCCTCGCCAACGTCCACGGCTCCTTCAACGCCATCTCCGTCGAAGGCCACGCCGCCGGCCAAACCGTCTTCTTCGGCCGCGGCGCCGGCGGCAAACCCACGTCCTCCGCCGTCCTCTCCGACATCCTCGACATCGCCCTGGGCACCGCCCCCCTGCTCTTCGAACGCCTCCCCCTCCTCACCCGCAAACAGTCCCTCCCCTTCGTCCCCAGCTCCCAAATCACCTCCCGCAACTACCTCCGCGTCACCGCCCTCGACGTCCCGGGCGTGTTGGCCCGCATCACCAACATCCTCTCCAAACACCACATCTCCCTCGCCGGCGTCAACCAGCCCGAAGCCAAGGCCGGCCAACCCGTCCCCATCGTCGTCACCACCCACGAATCCAACGACGGCGACGTCCTCGCCGCCATGGCCGAAATCGACCAGCTCGACGACATCACCGCCAACACCATCCGCATCCGCGTGCTGGGGTAGAATGACAGCACTCCGAACCCGGAAGAAATCGAAAAGTACGTCCCCCGCTCCCCCCGTTAATCTGTGAAAATCTCCGTAATCTCTGGACACAAAAAAATGAAATACGCCCTCATCATCCCCGACGGCGCCGCCGATACCCCCATCCCCGAACTCGGCAACAAAACCCCCCTGGACGTCGCCCACAAGCCCCACATGGACGCGCTCGCCATGTCCGGCAAGCTCGGCACCGTGAAAACCACCCCCCCGGGCTACTCCGCCGGCTCCGACGTCTGCACCCTCTGTCTCCTCGGCTACGACCCCGCCAAGTACCACCCCGGCCGCGCGCCCCTCGAAGCCGCCGCCCAGGGCCTCAAGCTCGACCCCGAGCGCGACTGGGTCTTCCGCTGCAACCTCGTCACCATCGCCGACGGCATCATGATGGACCACTCCGCCGGTCACATCGGCGACAAGGAAGCACGCCTCCTCCTCGATGAAGTCCGCAAAGCCCTCGCCCCCGATCCCGGCACCACCCCCCTCACCTTCTATCCCGGCGTCTCCTACCGCCACCTCATGACCTACCGCTCCAACAACCCCGACGAATTCAACGGCCTCAAAACCACCCCGCCGCACGACATCCCCGACCAGCCCATCAAAAGCTATCTCCCCAAGGGCAAAAACGGCGACATGCTCGCCTCCCTCATCGCCAAATCCCACGAGGTCCTCAAGGACAACGAGATCAACCTCACCCGCCGCGATCTCGGCGAAAACGAAGCCACCCACATCTGGCTCTGGGGACAGGGCAAGGCCGCCAACATCCCCAGTTTCCAATCCCGCTTCAAAAAATCCGGCGCCATGATCACCGCCGTCGACCTCCTCCGCGGCATCGCCAACCTCCTGGGCTGGAAAAACCTCGACTGCCCCGGCATCACCTCCTACCACGACACCGATTACGCCATGCAAGGCAAAGTCACCGTCGACGCCCTCGACCACTACGACATTGTCTGCTGCCACGTCGAAGCCCCCGACGAAGCTTCCCACGCCGCCAACTTCGCCGAAAAAGTCGAATCCATCGAAGCCATCGACAAATACGTCGTCGGCCCTGTCGTCGAAAAACTCAAAACCTTCCCCGAATGGCGCCTCCTCATCATGCCCGACCACGCCACCCAGTGCGCCACCCGCAAGCATTACGACGAACCCGTCCCCTTCACCATCGCCGGCACGGCCATGCCCGCCCGCGAGAACATGCAGCTCCCCTACACCGAAGCCGCCGCCAAACAGGGCGACCTCCACATCCAGCAAGGCTACGACCTCATGGAATACTTCCTCTACGGCAACAAGTAACGCGGGCATCCCTGCCCGCAGATGCCCCGCAGGGCGTCCCTCCCCTTTCACAGATTTTGCTTTGTATTCCTCATCGCAGCCAGCTAGATTCGGCCCAATCGCTTTTGAAAGAGGAGCCCCAAATGCCTTCCGCATTGCGCAAAACATGGCAGGATTGCAAAAAGCAGCTGGGCCCCGGGTCAGACAAGAATTTCAAAAAGGACCTCGGCCCGACGCTCGACAAAGCCCAGGACGCCTACGACGCCGTCATCGCCGAGAACAACCACAAGTTCAAAGTCGCCGGCTACTCCGACTCCACCCCCGATCTCGTGAAGGTGCGCACCAAGCTCGCCACCGCCCTGCCGCTGCACGAAAAAGTGCACACCGTCGCCACCGGCTACAAGGGCGTCATCGAAAAAATGGACAAGAAATCCCCCGGCGTCACCAACGCCCTGAAAACCCTCAACGACATCATCACCCATTTCCATCAGCAGGAAACGCTGATGCGCCAACACATCCCCAGCGAAGAAGAAGCCGTCAAATTCAAAAAAGCCTTCATGAACGCCACCCTCAAACAAATCTAACCCCGTGAATCGGGTGCCATGCTTCTGGCCACAACCTGCGTGGCCAGAAGCATGCCAACTTGCAAACCCATACCCCTTGCACGCCTCCGCATACCGCCCGTTTCGCGTTTCATGTTTCGCGTTTCGCGTTTCCCCGCCCCCTCACCACCCCTCCACCCGCAACGCAAACTTATGCCACCGCACCTCCCGCGGCGCCTTCTCCCCCACCGGCCAAATCACCGCCACCACATCCACCCGCGGCTTCAATCCCTGCACCCGATACTTCCGCACCAGCCCCCGCGCCGTCCGCACCACCGCCTTCTTCTTCCAGAACCGTATCGACGCCTCCGCCCGCTGATAATCCTCGCTCGAGCGCGTCCGCACCTCCACAAACACCAGCCACTCCCCATCGATCGCAATCACATCAATCTCCCCCCCGCGAAAAAACCGGTTCCGCCCCACAATCCGCATCCCCTGCTTCTTCAAAAACCGCGCCGCATGCCGCTCCCCGCGCACCCCCAGCGGCGCCCGCCGCACCCCCACCCGCTCCAGCACCCACCCCCACCATCCATTTTTCCCAGCCGTCGCCATGCGATAAAGTGTACCCACAACCCTTCGCCACTGGAGCCCCCATGCGCCGCCGCCTCCTCCTCCCCCTCCTCCCGCTCCTCCTCCTCGCCGCCCGCCCCGCCCGCGCCATGATCTACCTCCCTGAAAATTCCCTCGAATCCCTCCTCGTCCGCAGCGACGCCGTCCTCATCGCCACCGTCCTCGAAGTCAACGAATCCGCCAACACCGGCCTCGTCCAGATAGACGACACCCTCAAAGGCAACGCCTCCGGTAAGCTCCCCCTCCTCGACGTCATGCTCCGCCTCTCCGCCAAGGAACGCAAACCCCGCTTCGCCGTCGGCGACCACATCCTCCTCCTCGTCGGCCCCGCCGGCGACACCGGCCGCGCCGTCCTCCACAGCCAGAAACTCGAAAATGACGCCGAAATCCGCGCCATGAAATCCTGCATCGCCGAAATCTCCCCCGTCGCCCCCGCCCTCAACGACCTCGCCAACAACAAAAA
>JBEHXY010000349.1:0-4584 GCA_048498455.1 Planctomycetota bacterium
CCCACCAGCGCCAGGAGACGGCTGCGTCCGAGCGGCGGATCCGTCGTTCCCGCCGGCCCTTCGGTTCCCGCCTGCCGATACTCGCGCCATGCCAGCCCCCCCCCACCGAGCGTCAGCGCCAGCAGGACCGCCGAGACCACGTGTAGCACCCAGCGCTTGCCGCTGCTGCAGCACCAGGGCACGAGCATGTAGCTCAGTTGAAGATGGCACAACCAGAGCACCGGGGCCCCGAGCACCGCCGTCCACAGCGACAGGTCGTGTCCCTCCCGCGGAATGTTCTCGATGGATTCCGTTTGGCTCGCCATAACCGCTCCGCGTCAGTACCAGCGCGGACTCCAGTAAACAATCAGGTAAAACACCGCCCACATCACCGCCACCCAGTACCAGTAGATCGCCGAGAGCGTCACGTCCAGAGCATGCTTCTCATCCAGCGGATGGGTCAGCGTGTAGGAGGCCAGCACGCAGAGTTCCAGCACCACGGTAAAAAGGTGCAGCAGATGCATCCCCAGGATCGTCCAGAGGACCGAGCCGTACGCGTTGTCGTCCCACCGGAATTTGAGAGTTCCGAACTCGTAAAACCGCAGCACGATGGATGCGATCCCCAGCAGAATCGCCAGCAGCAGCCCGATCCGCACGCTCATGCCGTCCAGGCGCAGTGCCGCAAAGTGTGCCAGCAACATCGGCAGACAGCCTGCCGCCAGCACCACCAGTACCGCCGTCGAAGCCCAAAGATCCGGGAGAGGATGATAAATCGGCGGAAACGTGTTCGACTGCACGGGCGGCCACTCGTGGAAATTCTGCCGCAGGTAAAAGTAGGTCGCCGCCAGGATCGCAAACATGGTCGTCTCGATCAGCAGCAGCAGCGTGTTGGCCCACCACAGGGGCGCACGGGATCCGAACGCACTGTTCGGCAGCCCCGACACATCCAGTTTGGCCTGACCCACCATGGCGTTCCTCAGCGTCTCGTTTTGCGCCGCTCTGAGCGCGATTTTGTCGAGTGATAAAACCACACGGTGAGCACCGCAGTCGTGATCACGCAGCCCACCGGTATGGCCCAGGGTGTGAAAATTCCGGTGATAATGCAGCTTGCGGCCCCTATGGCGAGCACCAGCGGCAAGACCGACGCGCCCGCCACCTCGTAGCGATGGTCCGGCACCGCATCAAGGGCGGTCGTCACCAGCATCTCGCGATGCTCGGTGCTCAGCCCCACCACCACCGCCGTCTCCGGGGGATCTTCCCACACGGGATACAAGCTCCGCACCGTCGGCGGGAACGCGAAGTTGTAGACCGGCGCCGGAGAGGCCGTCGCCCACTCCAGCGTGGGCGCGCCCCACGGGTTGGCATCGGCGATCCGCCCGCTCTTCAAGCTCCAGAGCACGTTGATGATGAACACCAGCACGCTGATGGCGATTACCCCCGAGCCAATCGATGCCAGCAGGTTCAGCGGCCCCCAGCCGGTGTCCGGCAGGTAGGTGTAGATCCGGCGGGTCATCCCGCGCAGCCCCAGGATGTGCATGGGGAAAAACGACAGGTTAAACCCGATGAAAAACAGCCAGAAATTCCACTGGCCCAGCTTTTCGCTGAGCATCCGCCCCGTCCACTTGGGAAACCAGTAATAGATCGCCCCGAACAGCGGAAACACCGATCCGCCGATCAGCACATAATGAAAATGCGCCACCACGAAGTACGTGTCATGCACCTGCAGGTCGATCGCCACCGCCGCCAGCATCACGCCCGTCAATCCGCCCAGCACGAACAGCGCAATGAATCCCAGGGCGAAGAGCATCGGCGTGGGAAAGCGCGGCTTGCCCGCCCAGATCGTCGCCATCCAGCAGAAAATCTGGATCCCCGACGGCACCGCAATGATCTCGCTCGAACCCGTGAAGAACGCCTGCCCAAGGTTCGGCACCGGCGTCGCGAACATGTGATGCACCCACAGGCCGAACCCGATGAACCCCGTGGAGATCAGCGACAGCACCAGCGCCGTGTAGCCAAACATCTTTCGCCGGCAGAAGGTCGGAATGATCGTGGACACAAAGCCCGTCGCCGGAATGAATATGATGTACACCTCCGGATGGCCGAAGAACCAGAACAGATGCTGGTAAAGCAGCACATCGCCGCCCTCCGCCGGGTTGAAAAAGTGCGTGTTCACCCCGCTCAGGCGGTCCATCGCCAGGAACGTGCTCACCAGCATCACCGACGGCATCGCGAAGATCACCATGAACGCCGTCACCAGCATCGCCCACACAAACAGCGGTATGCGGTTGAGCGACATCCCCGGCGCCCGCTGCTTGAACACGGTGGCGATGATTTCCGTTGCCCCCACCAGCGCCGCAATCTCCGTCAGCGTGATCATCTGGTTCCAGAAGTCCGACCGCTTCCCCACGCCATACTGCGGCCCCGACAAGGGCGGATAGGAAAACCACCCCCGGTCCGCCCCGATGTTCATCGCCAGCCCCCCGAACAGCAGCAGCCCCCCCGCCACGTACATGAAATACCCGAACGCATTCAACCGCGGAAATGACACGTTGCGCGTGCCCACCATCAGCGGCACCATGTACAGGCCCATCGCCTCCATGATCGGCACCGCGAACAAAAACATCATCGCCGACCCGTGAACCGTGAAGAACTGGTTGTACCGGTCCGGACCCAGCAGCGTGTTCTGCGGCACCGCGAGTTGCGCCCGCATCGCCAGCGCCAGCAGCCCCGCCAGCACGAAAAACACCAGCGCTGTAATGATGTATCGTGTCGCAATGTCCTTGTGATTCGTCGACACAAACCAGCCATACACCCCCGGCGGCCGACGCCAGGTGTTCTCCAGCGCCAGGACCTCCCGCTGCTCCCGCGCGTCCGCCCGCTCCCTTTCCGCCGCAATGTCCCTCGTCAACGTCACTGCTGCCTCACTTCAACGTCTCGATCCAGTCCAACAGTGCCTGCAGATCATCCGGCGGCAGGTTGTTCTGCGGCATCTGAACGCCGGGCTTGATCTGCTGCGGGTCGCTGATCCATCCCCCCAGGTTCCCGCGGTTGTTCGCCAGCGTCCCCGCCGCGATCCTCTGCCGGCTTGCCACATGCGTCAGATTCGGACCCACTGCCCCGTTGGCAGGCGTCCCCTCAACCGTGTGACACAGCACGCAGGACGCACCCAGGAATACCGCCCGTCCGCGCCGCAGGCGCTCCGCCACCGGGTCCCCCGCCGATTGACGCTGCGACGCCAGCCATGCCCGAAATTCCGCCTCCGGTTGCGCCACCACCCAGATGCGCATATTCGCGTGCTGCTCGCCGCAATATTCCGCGCATTGTCCGAAATAAGTGCCTTCCCGATCAGCCCGGATCCACGTGGTCGTGGGCTGCCCGGGAATCAAATCCTTTTTCCCATTCAACTGCGGCACCCAGAAGCTGTGAATCACATCATGCGATACCAGCTCGATGAGCACCGGCTGGCCGACCGGCACGTGAATCTCGTTGGCCCCCGTGATCATGCCGCTCGCTGTCCCCCCGCCGGGCTCCCACGGGAACTTTTCGTAGCGCACCTCCCACCACCACTGATGCCCGGTCACCTGAATTTTCATCGGGTTCGACGGCTGTGCCGACAGCACCCGCCCCGTGAAGAAATCCGAGAGCAGGAAGGCAAACAGAATCACGGTGGTCACCCCGATGGCCCCGACGATGGTCCGCCCCATCCGCCGCTCACGCCCTGCGTCCTGCTGAATCTCCGGCTTCCCATCATCCCGCGCCCGCCGCCGCGCCAGCGCCACCGCCAGCACCGCCATCACCACCAGGTACACCCCCGAAGCGATCGTCACGAAAAACCAGAACTGGTGACTGATCCGTTCCGCCTCCACCCCCGCCGGCGCCAGGGCATTTTGCCGCTCACTGCACCCCCCCGCCGCCGCAGCGCACCAGAGCAGCGCCCACGCGGCCTGCGTGCAGAGAAGACCCATGATGCCGCGACGTTCGCTCATTCCGGAATCTCCGCGCTGTGCGGAATTCCCGTCGATAGCGGCTGCGTGGCAGGCTCCGAATTCTCTGGCTGTTTGTACCACATGTGATCGGCGCGCGCCGGCGCCGCGTTCGAATTCACCAGCCCGCTCATGCTCCGCACATACGCCACGATCTGCCACACCTGGTAGTCCGGAATCTTGTCCCGAAACGACGGCATCCCGTTGGGGCGCCCCTGCACGATCGTCGAATGAATCTGCTCCGGGCTCGATCCATAAATCCATTTGTCGTCCATCAACGCCGGTCCCTTGTCCCCCCCGCCGTGCGCGTGGCACCCGACGCAATTGAACCCTTCGTACAGCTTTTGACCCTGCGAGAGCGCATAGGCGTTTTCTTCGTAGCCGTTCTTCGCCATCTGGCTTGCGGCAGTGGTGGTCCCTCCCGCGTACAGGTCGGTCAGCGCCACATCGGTCGCCGCCTGTGCCGAGGGCGAGTCCACGTGAAAGTCCCGCTCCTCCCGCTTGCACGACGCCGCCAGCAGCACGCCGCAGCAGATCCCTGCCACGCCGCACAGGCTCACCGCCAACCGTCCTTGTGCAACACGTCGTTGCATCACTGCACCCTTTCGCCTCACTCGCAATC
>JBEHXY010000350.1:0-4572 GCA_048498455.1 Planctomycetota bacterium
ATTGGGGATCTGCTCGTCCTTACACTTTCTGACGATGACCTTGCTGTCGATCCCTAATTCTTTGGCAAGTTGGAAGACTTTAAGACTCAAGCAAAACTCCCGATAGACCGAGCGGCGGAGTGCCGTGTGGGTATGTGTATTTTAGAACCTGTGAGCCGTGTTTTTGCCGACAATTACGATTTAATGCGCTTTTTTCAAGTTTGAACATGTTTGCCGGTCACCTCACTGCCCGCTCGGAACGGCGGCGGGCTCAGGGGTTGGCTCGGGGGCCGCGACGGGGGTGGGAGCGGCGGCGGCGGCGTCCAGCGGTGAGAGCGGCTGGGCGGGAGCGGCCGGTGCAGGTTCGCCGGCGAGGGCGCCTTCGGGCGTGGGGGCGGCGAGTGCGGCTTCCAGCGGCGAGGCCTGGCCCCGCTTGGCTTCCTCTTCGGCAGCGCGGCGGGCGGCATCTTCCTGGGCGATGCGCTTGGCGTCCTCGGTGGCGACCTTGGCGATTTTCTCGGCCAGCTCGGGGGCCATTTCCAGTTCCTTGATCAGCGGCTCGGCGCCGACTTCCTCGATGTCCAGCAGGTTGATGATGCCGAGGGCGACCATGCGGTCGACCATCTTTTCGTCCACGCCTTCGATGGCCTTGAGGGAGGTTTCGAGGTCGACGAGGCCCTTGTTGTATTCGGGCGGGGTGAGGATATCGATGTCCCAGCCGGTGAGGCGGGCGGCGAGGCGGACGTTCTGGCCGCGCTTGCCGATGGCGAGCGAAAGCTGGTCTTCCTTGACGACGACGGTGGCGCGGTTGAGCTCGAAGTTCAGCGAGGTCTCGACGATCTCGGCGGGCTTGAGCGAGTTGGTGATGAGGATCTGCGAGGAGTCGTTCCAGCGGACGATGTCGATCTTCTCGCCGCCGAGTTCATCGACAATGTTCTTGATGCGGCTTCCGCGGACGCCGACGCAGGCGCCGACGGCATCGACCTTGGTGTCGATGGAGGTGACGGCGATCTTGGTGCGGTAGCCGGCTTCGCGGGCGAGGGCCTTGACCTCGATGACGCGTTCCTGGACTTCGGGGACTTCGAGTTCGAAGAGGCGGCGGATGAAATCGGGGTGGGAGCGGGAGAGGATGATTTTCACCTGGTTGCCGGCATCGCGGACGTCGAGGACGAGGCAGCGGATGCGGTCGCCGTTGTTGTGGGTTTCGCCGGGGATCTGCTCGGAGCGGGGCAGGAAGCCTTCGGAGCGGCCGAGGTTGACGACGAGGACGCCGCCTTCGAAGCGGGCGACGGAGCCGGTGATGATCTGGCCTTTGCGTTCGGCGTATTCGTCGTAGATGGAGGTGCGTTCGTTTTCCCGGATTTTCTGGATCAGGACCTGCTTGGCGGTTTGCGCGGCGATGCGGCCGAACTCGCGGTAATCGATAAGGGTTCCGCCCTTGGAGACGGAGATGTCGCCGGTCATGCGGTCGATGGCGGCGGAGACGTCGTCGACTTCGCCGTAGAACTTGCGGGCGGCGGAAAGGAGGGCGGCCTCGATGTCGAGGAAGATGGATTCCTTGTCGATGTTTTTGTCGCGCGAGATGGAGTCGACGTGACGGAGCAGTTCCTGGTTCATGGTGTTCCTGATGGTTGAAGTATTCACTTGTCGACGGGGGTCAGCCCGTCGTACGCCCGACCGCCCGGCGCGCGGCTAAACAATCCTGGGGTCCGTGATCTTTTCGGCGGCGTGCCGCAAAAAAGACAACGGTGGAGAAAGCCTCCACCGTCCTTTTTTCCCGCCGGTTAAAGCGGGAACATGGGTCTGCCCGATCGATCCGATTTTTAAGAGGGAAAATTCCTCCTGAAACCGATCTGAGCAAACCTCGTGAGCTCCGAGTTCTCCGCACAAGTGCGGAAAATGCTCGGGCCAGCGTGTCGCAGGACGGCAGCGCACGCCGGTGGGAACATGTGCGACTTATGCAGCCGCATGACTCGGGTCTCGTGTCAGCGTGATATTCACGCCATTGTCTCCTGGCTCGAAGAGGTGGACCCGTCCAAGGTCCACGTAGACTCTTATTATACTGTCTGTTGGCAATTTGCCAAATTGCGAGGCGTCGGCACGGCAGACGAGGGGGATTTGGGTGTCGGTGGCGAGGGAAATATCGACGCGGTCGCCGAGTGGTTCGGTGACGGTGACCTTCGCGGAAATGAAGTTTTCGCCGGTGGGGATGTGGGGCAGCGGGGCGGGAGAGAGGTTTTCGGGGCGGATACCGAGGACCAGCGGGCGATCCACAAATGCGGATGCCGCGGCGAACAGAGTGGGGGGGAGCAGCAGCTTTTGCGAACCGGTGAGGAAATGGCCGGTGGGGCTGAGCCGGCCGGGAAGAAAATTCATGGCGGGGGTGCCCACAAAGCCGGCCACGAAGCGGTTGGCGGGGCGGTTGTAGACGTCGAGCGGGGGAGCACACTGGAGGATGCGGCCTTCCTTCATAACCACGATGCGGTCACCGAGGGTCATGGCCTCTTCCTGATCGTGGGTGACGTAGAGGGTGGTGGTCTGGAGCTGGCGGTGGAGCTTCTTGATTTCGGCGCGGGTTTCGAGGCGCAGCTTGGCGTCGAGGTGGGAGAGGGGTTCGTCAAAGAGGAAGGCCTTGGGGTTGCGGACGATGGCCCGGCCGAGGGCGACGCGCTGCTGCTGGCCGCCGGAGAGCGAGCGGGGTTTGCGGTCGAGCAGTCCGGCAAGGCCGAGGCGCTCGGCGGCGGCGATCACCTGCGCGCGGATCTGGTCGTGGGTCATGCCGAGCTGCCGGCGGCGGAGGTGCAGGCCGAAGGCCATGTTGCGGTAGACGCTCATGTGCGGGAACAGGGCGTAGTGCTGGAACACCATGGCGATGTCGCGGTCAGCGGGGGGAATGTTGTTGACCACGCGGTCGCCGATGGTCACGGTGCCGGAGGTGGGCTGCTCGAGGCCGGCGATCATGCGCAGGGTGGTGGATTTTCCGCAGCCGGAGGGGCCGACGATGACGACGAACTCGCGGTCGCGGATATCGAGGGAGAGCGCATCGACGGCAGGGAGGTGGCGCGGGTGGTAGACCTTGGAGACGTTGTCGAGGATGACCCGCGCCATGGTGCGGCTCCGTTAGCGCGCGGGCTGCGAGGCGGGCGGCGGGTTGAGGTCTTTGGCGATGGAGCGCATCCAGGCTTTGACGACGGGGTCGGGTTCCATGCCGGCCTGGCTGTTGATGGTGTCGCGGGTTTTGGCGCGGAGTTCGGGAACGTTGCTGGCGACGACCACTTCGTTGGTGGCCCAGGAAGCGCGGACGATGGGATCGGGGTCGCTGTCCATGGCGTGAGAAGCAGCGGCGAGCTCCGGCGAGAGCCCGGTGGCGGGAAGGTAGCGGAGGGTCCAGGCGCGGACGATCGGCGAGGGGCTCTTGATCATGGGCAGCAGGGCGCGGGAAAGCAGGCCGCGGGCCGCTTCGGATTTGGCGGCGGGGTCGTTGGAGACGGGACCGAGCTGTCCGAGGAGGGAGGCGGTGATGGCGATGGCGACGAGCTGGCGTTCGGGGTTGTCGCCGTTGATTTCGCGGAAGATGGCGTCGAGATCGGTGCTGGCGGATTGAGCGGTGAGGGTGACGCCGACGCGGGTGACGCCGGGGGGCTGGACGGTGACGACCTGGCCGCCGACGCCGAAGGCGGCGTGTTCGGGGGTGCCGCGCGGGGCGGTGATGAGGGAGAAGCTGGTTTCGAAGCTGCGGATGGGGTTGCCGGAGAAGAGGGTGCCGAGGCGGCCCTGGTCGAGGCGGATGGTGCCGGGGATGGTGGCGCGCGGGGGGAGGCGGTAGACGCGTTGCAGGTTTTCGACGGCGTACATGCCGATGGAAGGGGCATTGCGGACCACGCCGATGACGCCGATGGTGGTCTTGATGGCGCCGTCGGGTCCGACGGGCAGGGGGCGTCCGGAGGTGTTGGTGATCTGGAGGTTGAGGGTGATCGGTTCGCCGACGTTGTAGCGCGGGCGGAGGTCGGAAGGAGAGAGGAGTTCGAGATCGCGCGGCTGGCGGTGGGCGGTCCAGAAGGCGGGGGGGATCGCGGCGATGGCGGAGGCGTACTGGACGCCGAGGCGGGTCTCGGAAAGTTGAATACCGGCGGCGCGGGCGGCCTGGGCGATCTGCAGGGCGAAGAGGCCGCTGGGGTGGCGATTCCAGAGGTCCTGGAACTGGTGGGTGGCCTGGTCGCGGTTGTTCTGATCGGCGAGCGCGCGAGCGAGGCCAAGCTGGGCGAGGGGATCGTCTTGGGCCAGGGGGGCCAGTGCGGATTGCGCTTCGGCGGGTTTGCCCTGACGCAGGAGCCACCAGCCGCGGAGACGGGCGAGAGTTTTGTCGTCAGCGCCTTTGTTGGGGGCGGCGGCGGCATAGTCGGTGAGCCAGCCTTCGACATCGCGGCTGGGCATGGGCATCACGGAAAGTTCGATCCACGCGGCGTTGGCGAGGTTGGCGAGGGTTTTTTCCTTGAGGGAATCGACCAGGCGGCGGCGAAGCACGAGGGTGAAGTCGGGGCCGGTGGCGCGGGCGCGCGGCGCGGGAACGACGTTGCGGTCGCTACGGACGGA
>JBEHXY010000351.1:0-4562 GCA_048498455.1 Planctomycetota bacterium
GTACCGGGGCCACGGCGGCGATCTGGCTGCACAAGGAACTGCTGCCGCCGGCACTGTGCCTTTCCGACCGCGACTGGTGAGCCGCCGGCGATCCACCCAACGCGCGGCCGGCGCTCGTGTTATCCTACCGGCATGACCGACACGGAACCCTCTGAGTTGCAGCTTTCGGCCGAGGGGCCTGACAGCCGCTTCGAACTGCCGCCGCCCGTTCAGGGCAAGGCGCGGCTGGTGGGGCTGTTCCCGCTTTTTTTCGGCCTGATGTTCCTGGGCGGCGCGGCTCTGTGGATCTCCCTGGCGCTGCTCGATGGCGGCCATGGGGATCCCGAGATGCCCGCCGGGCTCGAAGCGCCCCAACTGCCGGCGCCGGCGCCTGGCACGGGACACTTGCTGTTCTTCCTCGGCGCCACCCCATTCCTGCTCATCGGCCTGACCGCCCTGTTCTTCTCGCTGGGCTTCCTGTTTCCGCGGCGCACGACCCTGCTGCTCTCCGGCGGACGCATGATCGCCACCCGCGGTTTTGGGCCCCTGCGCCGCCGGCGGCAGTTCGAACTCGAGTCCCTCACCCGCCTCCTAACCTACTACCCGCGCCCATCGCCCACCCCGCCGGTGATTTCCAGTTGCCGGCTTTCCGCGCAGACGCGCGACCAGCGCACCCGCACCCTCGCCGCGGGCTACAAAGCGCCGGTGATCAGCGACCTGGCCAGCCGGCTCTCCGCGGAACTTGCGCGCCGCGGGATCGCCGTGCCGCTGGTGGCGGCGCCGGGTTCCACCGATCCCTTCAGGGCCGCCGAGTCCCCCCTTGCCGAGAACCGCGACGGCGCCGAGCGCTCCGAGGAAGCGCCGCTCGCCGCCCCCGCCGGCACCCGGATTCAGTACGTCGACGCGCCCGGGGCCATCACGTTCCTGATCCCGCGCAGCGGTTTCCGCGGCGCCGCCGGCTTCTTTCTCCTGTTCTCGCTCATCTGGAACTCCATCTCCTGGTCGATCTTCATCTCCTTCCTCCTGGTGTTTTTCCACTCCAGGGATTTCTTCGACCTCCTCCCGCTGCTGTTTGTCCTGCTCTTCGTCGCCATCGGCGCGATCACCGCCGCCGCCGCGGTGCAGCTCGCCTTCCGCACCTCCGTCCTCCTGGCCACCAGCGACAGCCTCGTCTTCACCCAGAAAGGGCCGATCAAGAGCCGCGAACGCCAATGGCCGCGCGGGACACTGGCGGCCATCGCCGTCGGCGATTCCAGCACCTCGGTCAACGGCCGCTTCCTGCAGGAACTCAAGATCCACGCCGCCGACGGCACCACGCTGGGCATGTTCGACGGCCACCCCGACGAAGACCTCGCCTGGATGGCCTCCGCCCTCCGCACGTTCTACACGCTGCCCGCACGCCGCCCCGAATGAGTAACCCCGCCTGGGTCACTTGGCCTGTTCGTCGCGGCGCTTGTCCGCTGCCTGCGCCTCGGCCGTTGCCACAAGCTTCGCCCGCACTTCCCGCGCCGCATCGGCGCGCGTGGCCATCCCCCGGGCATCCATCCCGCCCGCCGCCAGCGCCGCCTCCACCCACAGCGCGTTGGAGGTGCGCACGTTCGACGAAGTCGCCGGCGCCTGCTGCGCGATTTTCATGTCCGCCTGCCGGCGCTCCTCCAGCGCCGCCTCCGCCGCCTCGCGCTGCGGACCCGGGCCCATCCGCATCGCCGCGATCAGGTGGTCATACCGCTCGTTGATCCCCTCCATCACCAGGTCCCAATCCACCGCATCGCGATCCAGCGCCGCCAGCCTCCTGGAAACCGGGTCCGGCGGCACCGCCCCTTTCCACAGCTTCCCCGTCGCCACCGCCGCCGCCATGGCCAACCGGCCGAAACGCTCGGTCACGTCCACCGGTTCAATAAGGTCGATGGCCCTGGTCGGCGCGAGATCCGTGGCGAGCTGCTCCCATTGCGCCTGCGTGAACGCGTGGACCGTCGCCGCGCCGTCCAGGGCGCCCTGGGCCTCGGATTGCGCCACCACCCCCATCAGCCGCTCGATGACCAGGGGCGACGAGCCGAACCGCTCGCCCAGCCGCGTCAGCGTCTGGATATCCGCGCGAAACCCCGCAAAATCCCCGGCCCCGGCGCGCAGCATCGAGCGCGCCGCGATCGACCGCAAAATGTCGGAACTATTCACATAACGTGGCGCCGCCCCCAGCGCCGTGCCGTCGCTGGCGACCATCGGGCAGAACCACTGCGGCTTCTTCGAGGCCTCCTCCGCGAGCGACAGCAACTCGTCCTGGTCCTTCAAAAAGGCCGCGACGTCCGGCCGGTCCGTCCCGGTCCACACCGCCTTGCCCGCCTCGGAAAGTTGCGGCGGCATCGACGCGTCCAGGCCGCGGCGTGCCGCCCACGCCATGCTGCTTTCCCAGAACTTCCCCCCCACCTCCAACTCCTTCACGCCCAGCTTCTCGAGCACCGCCGCACGATTGGACGGCAGCATCTGTTCGACCCCCACCACCCGCAGCCACAGCACAAAACCGTTGTCCTGCGCCGTCACCCCCTTGCCGAAGCGCTCGTTGATCGCCGCGACGTAATCCGGCTGCCCCTGCTTGTCGACGGTTTCCACCACCGTGGTCGAAGGCCCGATCGTGAAGGGCAGGGCGCCCCGCCGATCGCCGCCGATCACCAGCCCCTGCGCCAGGGCCCCGCGCGCCGCCGACACCATCAACAGCACCACCCCCACGCGCACGATTCGCCGCATCACCGCCTCCCGATCCAGCAACGCCCTCCTCCCGCTTAACGAGTGGCCCGCGCCGATGTTTCAGGAGCCTTGCCGCAGCTCACCGAGAAGAGATGGATGGGCCTTCACTTCACCGCGGCGCACCGATTCTCACTCGCCCTTCACGCCCACCGACACCATCGTGGTTCCCGCGGAACCCGTCGCCATCACCCCCTGCTTTCCCGCCGCCAGCAGCGCCGGCTTGCCCACCAGATCCAGCGGCACCCCGGCGATGTCCCGCGGCACGAGTTCCTCCGCCCCCTGCGGCCAGCGGCCCTCCCGCGCCTTGAATGTCCCCGCCGCCACCACCAGCCGCCCCAGATCCTCCGACAGCCACGTCCGCCGCCGGATGTCCACGATATGCTCCAGGTTCGAGGCATAGAAGCGTTCCATCGCCGCCAGCACACGCGACGAATACGCCGCGCGGCTTTCCCTCGCCTTTTTTACAAGCATCAAAGACTGCGGCAAATCACCAACGTCCCCCGGCCACGCCGCATCCTGCCGCTTTTTTCGAGCCGCCACCAGCGCCGCCCGCGCCTGGGGATCCTCGGTCTTGACGATCTTCAGCGACTCATCCAGCGAAGCGTTCATGCCGCGCAGCACCACATCCCAGTCCACCGATGCCGGGTCGACACCGCGCAGGATCGCCGCCTCGCCGCCCAGCATCTCCGCAAAATGCATGACCTCGCCCGCCGCCACCATCTGCACGAAGTCCAGCGCGTTCCAGCGCTCCGCCACATCGACCGCCTCCTCCACGCCATCGATCCGCGGCAGCGCCGCCAGCGCCTTCTCCAGCGCCGCATATTGCGCTGCCGTCAGTTCACCGCGGCCCGCCACCGCCCCGATCGCCCGGTCCGCCATGGCGTCGATCGCGCAGCCGACGAGCACCCCGATCACAAATTCCCCCGTCATCCGCCGGGCCAGCTTTTTCACCGTGAGCACATCCTCCAGGAACCCCTCGAAATCACCCGCGCCGCCGCGCAGGGTCGCCCGCGCGCACAGCGCCCCCGCCACGTCCCGCGAGGTCGAAAGCGTCACCAGGAGCACATCGATCAGCCGGCCCTCCTTGCTCGTCTTGGGGATCCACCACTTCGGCCGGCGCATGCTCTCCCGCACCACCGCCAGCTTTTCCTCCGAGGCTTCGAGGAAGCGCGCGATCACCGGACATTCCTCCGCCTTCCACACCTTGACCCCGCACGCCGCCACCTGGTCGCAGGCCGCCTCCACGTTTGCCCCGGTCAGCCCCTCCTGGTCCCGGGCATAAATCCGCATCGGCACCCACGCCTCCGCCTCCGCCGGAACGTCGCGGCCCGCCATCCGCGCCGCCGCCTGCCCATCGGGCCCCAGTCCCGCCTGCCCCACCAGCCCCACCCACGGCACAAAGCCGTTCTCCTCCGGCTTCACCCCCGTGCCATAGCGCCGGTTCATGGCCCCGACGTAATCCACCCCGCCATCCTCCCGCCGGGGCTCCGTGATCACGGTGGTCTCTTTGGAGATCGTGATCAGGGCCTGCTTCGTCGGGCCCGAAATGACCACAGGCGCATCGGCCCCGCGCACCGCCCCCACCGCCGCCATCAGCAGCGCCGCGATCGCTCTCCCGCCACGCACACCTCCACGCCGCACCGTTCCCACGCATTCACCTCCTCCTCCACAGACGCGCCGCCTCCCCCGGCGTTCACCCCCGCCCGCAGAATTCGAAAAGTTCGTCTGGAACGGATCTTCTCGACTATCTATGCTAGCCCCCGGCGTATCCTTATTTGAGGCGGTGATGGCGGGTTTTTCGATTCGTTCCGGGCTGCTGCTCGCGGCCCTGCTGATGGCCG
>JBEHXY010000352.1:0-4549 GCA_048498455.1 Planctomycetota bacterium
GAACTCAAACAATCCGAAATCCAGCTCCAGTACAAAGAGCAGGACATCAAAACCGCCCAGGCCCAGCTCGAAACCGCCCAGATCACCCGCGATACCCAGGAGCGACAGCTCGGTTACACCACCGTCACCGCCCCCATCGACGGCACCGTCACCGCCCTCTCCGTCCAGAAAGGCACCATCGTCGCCTCCGGAATCTCCGGCTTCTCCGGCGGAACCACCATCATGACCCTCGCCGACCTCTCTCACGTCTTCATGACCGCCACCGTCGATGAATCCGACATCGGCGGCGTCGAAGTCGGACAGGCCGCCCGCATCAAGGTCGCCAGCTTCCCCAACCGCACCTTCACCGGCCAGGTCGTCCGCAAGGCCACCAAGGGCGTCAACACCAACAACGTCGTCACCTTCGAAGTCAAAGTCGAAGTCCTCGACGAACACAAGGACCTCCTCCAGCCCGAAATGACCGGCTCCGTCACCATCATCGAAGCCGCCGCCAAAAACGTCCTCACCCTCTCCCAGATGGCCATCGACCGCCAGAACGACAAAACCTTCGTCACCACCACCGACGGCCAGCGCAAGGAAATCACCCTCGGCCTCCAGGGCGGCGAAAACGCCGAAGTCACCGCCGGCGTCACCGAAGGCGAACACCTCCTCATGACCACCGCCGAACTCCCCACCCGCTGGAAATCCCCCACCCCCGGAAGCCCCTCAAAATAGCCCGCGCTCACGCGCGCCCCCCGCCCTCAAAGACCGCACCCGCCCAAGGTTTTGCGTTTTGAGTTTTGAGTTTTGAGTTTTCCAAAATGATGCTCTTCACCATCATCCTCCTCTCCTTCCGAAGCCTGCTCGCCAGCAAGCTCCGCTCCCTCCTCGCCATGCTCGGCATCATCATCGGCGTCTGGTCCGTCATCTCCGCACTCTCCCTCGGCGCCGGCGCTCAAAAGAAAATCGTCGACCAGATGTCCTCCCTCGGCACCAACGTCGTTATGGTCACCCCCGGACAACGCGGCTCCGGCGGCGTCATCTCCGGCTCCCAGCAAAACCTCCGTGTCCCCGACGCCCTCGCCATGCTCGCCATCCCCGAAGTCTCCCGCGTCGCTCCCGTCGTCCGCGGCTCCGTCCAGGCCAAGTTCGGCAACAAGAACACCCGCTGCTCCCTCCTCGGCACCAACACCACCTACTTCACCATCCGCGCCTTCGAAATCGACCGCGGACGACCTATCTCCGACGCCGACTGCGATTCCACCGCCCGCGTCTGCGTCATCGGACCCGTCACCGCCAAAAACCTCTTCGGCGACGCCTACCTCGACGCCCCCGGACAATCCATTCAGGTCAAAGGCGTCTCCTACCGCGTCGTCGGACTCCTCAAAGCCAAGGGCGACCAGGGATGGTTCAACCCCGATGACCAGATCATCATCCCCTTCACCACCGCCATGACCCAGGTCCTCGGCGTCGATTACCTCGCCGAAGTCGACCTCTCCGCCGCCAACGAATCCCAGCTCCCCGCCATCCAGGCCAAGGTCACCACCCTCCTCCGCAAACGCCACCGCCTCGCACAGGACGCCGACAACGACTTCAACGTCCGCAACATGGCCGAAATCCTCAACACCGCCGGCACCATCACCACCGTCCTCTCCCTCCTCCTCGGAGGCATCGCCGGCATCTCCCTCCTCGTCGGCGGCATCGGCGTCATGAACATCATGCTCGTCACCGTCGTCGAACGAACCCGCGAAATCGGCGTCCGCAAAGCCATCGGCGCTAAACGCACCGACATCCTCCAGCAGTTCCTCATCGAAGCCACCGTCATGTCCGGCCTCGGCGGACTCATCGGCGCAGGCCTCGGCTTCCTCACCGCCCGCGCCATCTCCTCCGCTCAGTCCTCCATCACCCTCGTCGTCACCCCCTTCTCCCTCGTCCTCTCCCTCACCTTCTCCCTCGCCGTCGGCATTTTCTTCGGCTTCTACCCCGCCCTCCGCGCCTCCAAACTCGACCCCATCGAAGCCCTCCGCTACGAATAGCGCCTCAAGCTCGGCTGTGCCCCCACACCCCGATTACCAATTACTAATTACCAATTACCCGTCATTTACTAACCCCCGCGCCCCTCCGTATAATGGGCTCGCCTGTGGGCTGTAGCGCCCGAGTTCGAGGTTGGCCCGTAAGCCATTCCCGCAACCGCCCATCGAAGAGTAAGTCCCATACCCTTCACATCTCAAATCCCCCTTGGAGAACGTATGTCGTACGAAGACAAGACGATCGTGTGCGTCGATTGTGGCGCCGAATTCACCTTCACTGCCGATGAGCAGCAGCGGTTCGCGGAACGCGGCTTCACCAACGAGCCCAAACGTTGCAAAACCTGCCGCGATGCCCGCAAGGCTTCGCAAACCTCCGGTAACCGCTCCGGCGGCAATTCCTCCGGCGGCTCCTCCTACTCCTCCGGTGGCGGCGGCGGTGGCCGTGGCGCTTACTCCGGCGGCCGTGGCGGCGGCGGTGGACGCTCCTTCGGCGGCGGCGACCGTGGCCCACGCCAGATGTTCCCCGCCACCTGCGCCTCCTGCGGACAACAAACCGAAGTCCCCTTCAAGCCCTCCGGCAGCCGCCCCGTCTACTGCCGCGACTGCTTCCAGGCCCAGAAATCCGCCGGTGGCTCCTCCTACTAAATCTTCCAACCTCCACCTCCCCCTGTCCCCGATGAGCGCTCTGCAACCCCGCAGAGACAGGTAAATCCCTCCTCCCACAGGCACCCCGCGGGCCTGTCCCAAAAAGACCGGCCCGCTCCTTTTTTGCCCGCCCATCCCCAGAAAAACCCCCTTCTCCGCAACGCCAACCGCGAAAACCCCCCAAAACCCAATTCCGCCTCCCAACGACAATTCGCGCCGCCCCCCCTTTTTCTGTTGCTCCTCCCCACCCCTTTGAATAAACTTTCTATAGATCATTGTCGATGGCATTACAGGGACCCGTGCCTCGCACCCGTCCCGGGACAATGAAAACCAGCCGCTCGCACGCTTCCATGGATGGGGGGCTCCCCGCAGCGCGCGGCGCCGGTAGGAAAGGTGGCGCTATGACGGACACCCACGCCGTCAGATTTACCCCCGCTCCCTCACCCACTCCCCACCAGGAGCCGCTCCCGGCACCTCCCGCTTTTCCCCTCCAGCCCGCCCCCGCTGCCAACCCCCCGACGCCCGACACCCGTCACCCGGCACCCCTCCCCTCCCCCGATTTCTTCCAGTCCGCCGTCCTCAACGCCGGCATCCCCGTCATCGCCCTCGATCCCTCCGGACGCATCCTCTCCTTCAACCAGGCCGCCGTCCGCATGTTCGGCCGCGGCGAATCCGAAGTCCTCAACCGCCCCCTCGAAGTCCTCATCCCCACCGATTTCCGCCCCACCGCCGCCCGCGCCTTCCAACGCACCATCCAGCAACGCGCCGTCAATACCTACGAAATGACCATCATCCCCCAGGGCGGCAAAAACCCCGTCCACCTCGGCGTCACCCTCTCCGTCGTCAACGACCCCAACTCCCCCAACCTCCAGGGCGTCATCGCCTGGATGCGCGACATCTCCAACCGCAAAGAACTCGAAGGACACCTCACCCGCACCCGCCACATGGCCTCCCTCGGCACCCTCGCCGCCGGCGTCGCCCACCACTTCAACAACATCGCCTGCGGCATGGGCACCATGGTCGAATTCGCTCTCGCCACCGAAGACCCAGGCGCCATGCTCAAGGCCCTCCGCATGTCCGCCGAAGCCTGCAACCGCATCTCCTACATCACCGGCGGCCTCCTCGCCTGCTCCCCTGAAGCCGGCAATGAATGCTCCGCACACGCCGACCTCTGCGACCTCACCGAGGAACTCCTCCGCTTCGCCGACGCCGTCGAACCCACCCTCAATCAGAAATCCATCGCCCTCGAACTCGACCTCCAGGCCCGCCGCATCTCCGCCGTCCCCCGCGTCCGCTTCTCCCAGGCCCTTCAGCACCTCCTCCACAACGCCGAAGACGCCATCAACGAACGCTCCGCCCACGCCCCCGACGCCGAACGACGCATCACCCTCCGCACCGCCTCCCAGGGCGACCAGATCATGCTCCAGTTCGTCGACACCGGCGCCGGCATCGACCCCGACGACCTCCCCCAGATCTTCGACCCCTTCTTCACCAAAAAAGGCGTTCAGGGCGGCGGCAACCGCAACAACCCCGGCCTCGGACTCACCCTCGTCCACTCCGTCGTCATGGACATCGGCGGCCACATCTGGGCCGACTCCAACCCCCACCACGGCACCACCATCCACCTCCTCATGCCCATCACCACCTGACCCCGCGCACCCAACCCACCCCCAAAGCCCACCCCCTCCGCGGGGTGGGTCCCCTGTGCGCGCATCAACCCCTTGCACCCATGCCCACGCCAACGTTTTGCGTTTTGGGTTTTGAGTTTTGAGTTTTGAGTTTTGAGTTTTTCAACCCTCGGCACACCAATTACCAATTACCAATTACCATTTACCACCCCCCACCGCCTCCACCACCCCCCGCCCCCTCACCCCCGTCCCCACCACCCGCAAAAC
>JBEHXY010000353.1:0-4527 GCA_048498455.1 Planctomycetota bacterium
ATTCGATGAAGGTGGGGCCGTTGGTGGGGGCGGTGGGGGGGTCGCCGCGGGCTTCCTCCAGGTGTCCGCCGACGATCCACCAGGCGCCGGCGGCGGCGGTGGGGTCGAGGCGTCCGACGTCGATGGCGACCTGGGCGCGGAAGCTCATGTCGGTATGGCCGAGACGCCGGAGGTAGGCGGCGCCTTCGCGGCTGGCGAGGCTGGCCTCGAGGAGCGACTGGCGGCCGATGCCGGAGTCGGAGGGAAGATCGAGGTTGAGGCGGAGGTCGCGCTGGCCGAGGCAGGCGGCCGCGGAGGGCCAGAGGGGGCAGAGGATTTCACCATCCTGGGCATCGGCGGAGAACGACTCCGGGAAGAGGGTGGTGCGGGCGGCGACGCTTTCCTCCATGCGGAGTCCGGAGCCGCCGGCGATCCAGGAACGCTGGCGCCGGGCGTCGGGGGCGCGGGCGTGCAGGATGGCGATGAGCACCATGGCGAGGCCGATCATCACCGGGATGCCCACGGAGAGGATGACCCACTCGCGCCGGAAAATGCCGTAAAGCAGCAGCAGCGCGGCGAGGGCCTCCAAGGGAACCATGGCGACCAGGGTGCGGGTGCGGGCATCGGCGGGGGCGGGCGCCAGGAAGCCGGGAATGTTGGCCAGCCCGGGCTGCAGCGGCACCGGGCGGTGCATCGGCACAGCGGGAAAGGCCCACAGGGGATCGGCGGCGGGGCTGCCACCCGTGCGATTCACATGCACCCAAGCGAGGCGTCGCAGGGCGGCGAGCCCCGCTTCATCGTCCTCGGTGGCCAGCAGTCGGGCGCCCGCGGCGGTGAGGGCGGCGGCACGCTCCTCGGGAAAATTCTGCATCAGTCGGTGGGGCATGTAAATCGCATCGACGGCGGCGAAGAGCAGCGCGGGACCGTTGAGCAGGTCGTCCTCGCTGACGTGGACAAGCTCGGGCCGCGTGGCGCCCAGCACGCTGACGGCCGGGGGCAGGGTGTCCATGTCCGAGAGCAGCGCCAGGCGCAAGGCGTTGGCCGCGGTGGGCGGGGGGAGCGGGACATCGATGTGGCGACGGTGCGGGACGTGGTCGGCGCCGGTGATGGTGAGCTCGAGGGGCCAGCGGCCTTCGGGCAGATCGGCGGGGTTGATTGCGGGCAGGGGCAACAGGATGCGCGGGTTGGCGGAGCCCTCTGGGATGACGCGGGTGATGAGGGGACCGCCGCGGGCGTCACGCAGGCCGACGGTTCCGCCGCCGGGCGGGGCATTAAGGGTGACGGCGAGGAGTTCCCAGGTGTTGGGCCGGAGGGGATCGGCGTGGGCGAGTTCGACGGATTGGCCACGGGCGAGCGGGACGGCCAGCAGCAGCGACAGGGCGGCGAGTGCGAATCGATGGAGCGGCATGGGCACGGCGGCCCCTTTAGAGATGATCGACGGCGGGAGCGGCGCGGCGGCGGCGAAGGTAATACAGGACGCCGATGCCGGCGCCGGCGACCAGCAGGATCGGCAGCACGATGTGCTTCACGTGGTCGATCCGGTGGAAGAGCCTCTCGATGCCCCCGGCGCAGAAAAAGCCAATGAGGATGAACAGGGGAACGGAGATCGCGGCGGCGATGCCGTCGATCAGCAGGAAGCGCAGGTAGGACATGCGCGACATGCCCGCAAAGGCGAAAACGATGGAGCGGGCGCCTGGCAGGAAGCGGCCGGTGAACACCGTGAGGTTGCCATGCCTGGCGAAGTGCCGTTCGACTTTTTCACGGCGCTTCGAGTGCATGACCTTCTGCAGGTGGCGGGCGACGAAGCTGGTGCCGGTGACGCCCTTGCGCCCGATGGAAAAAACGATCGAATCGCCCGCCAGCACGCCGATCATGCCGGCGATCATCATCAGGTAAATGTGCGGCACGCGCGAGGTGATGATCACCGGGGGGATCACGGTGTCGGCGTCGGGCGGGGTGTCGTCGGGGTCTCCCGGGGCCGCGGGAACAATCGCGGTCAGCGGGGAATGGACCTTGTTGCAGAGGTAGCCCGAGAAGATGAGCGGGACGTCTTCGGGAATGGGCACGCCCACGCCGGCGACGACCAGCACGACGATCAGCGCCAGGTAGGTGAAGTGGGTGAGTAGCAGCTTGACGAGCGACATGCGGCGAAGCGGTCCTTAAGGCGAGGTCATGGTAGGCGATCGGGCCGCGGGATCAATGGGTGCGGTTGGCCAGATCATGCGCGAGCTGCGAAAGAAGGGAGGCGTGGGGTCCAAGCTGGGCGGAGATGGTGTCGGCGATGCGGACCTGCTCATCCAGGTAATCACGGGCCTTGTCCAGGCCGACGAGCGACGGGTAGGTAAGCTTACCGATGACGGCGTCTTTGCCGGTTTTTTTTCCCATCTGCTCGGCTGTGGCGACCACGTCGAGGATGTCGTCGACGATCTGAAACGCCAGGCCAATGGCCCGGCCGTAGGTGTCGATGGCGGCCAGGGTGGCTTCGTTGGCGCTGGCCGAGAGTGCGCCCATGCGGCAGGCGCACCGGATCAGGGCCCCGGTCTTCATGCGGTGGATCTGCTGGAGCTTCGGAAGGGTGGCCGCATCGATGATTTGCTTGGCTTCATCGGGGTGGCAGGTGTCGAGAACCTGTCCGCCGATCATGCCTTCGGGACCGGTGGCGTAGGCGAGTTCAAGGACCAGCGTGGAGGCCAGGGAGGCGTTGCGAACCTTCTTCACGATGACTTCAAAAGCCATGGTGCTCAGGCCGTCGCCCGCGAGGATGGCCAGGGCGTCGCCGAAGACCTTGTGATTGGTGGGCCGGCCGCGGCGGAGGTCGTCGTCGTCCATCGCCGGCAGGTCGTCGTGAATGAGGGAGAAGCAGTGGATCATCTCGATGGCGGCGGCGGGGGCGAGGGCGGTCTCGATGTCGGTGCCGCCGACGGCGTGATGACAGAGCAGCACCAGCGCCGGGCGCACCCGTTTGCCGGGGCCAAAGAGCGAGTAGGCGATGGATTCGGTGAGGCGCGGCGGGGAATCCTTGAGCGAATCAAGGTAGGCTTTGAGGTAGGCATCGGTGCGCGCCGCGGCATCTTTGAGAAACGCCTTGAGGTCGGCGGGGACGGACAGGGGGGCTGCGGACATGCGGACTCCGTTTGCGAAAACCGAGAGCGGGATTATAAACCAAGCAGGGGGTGAAGGCACAGGGTGTTTGGCGTTGAGCACGACGGCGCGAAGGGACGAAGAACCGCGAAGGGCTGGCATGGGTGAAGCACTCGAATACAGGGGCGCAGTGGGAGGGCGTCTGCCGTGGAGGCGCCATGCCATCATCCTGGGCGTTTGCTTTGCGGGGACAATGACGGACTGGCTGACCCAGCGAGGCATGCAGGCGGCGATCAAGAGCCGGGGCGGCTACGCGGAGGAAATGATTAAACCTGCGATGTGGGGTATGTGGATCGGAGCTGTATTGATGCTGACGGCTACCTGGGCAGGGGCGGTTCTGGTAGAAAATCTTTTCAAAATGCGCGCAGCGCACGATGGATCACGCCAAGGCGAAAGGCACGTATGAAAGTTGCAGTGATCGGGACCACGGGGCAGTTGGGGTTCGACCTGGCGAGGATTTTGCCCGGGCGCGGGCACGAGGTCGTCGGCTTCGGCGGCCGGGCGGATCTGGACATCTGCGATGGCGCGGCCTTCGCACGCATGCTCGACGAGCGCACGCCCGGTGCCGTCATCAACACCGCCGCCTTTCACAACGTCGATCTGTGCGAGAAGGAGACGGATGCCGCCTATCGCACCAACGTCGTGGCGGTACGCGAGATGGCCAAGGCGTGCGAAGCGCGCGGCGTGAAGTTCGTGCAGATCGGGACCGACTACGTCGCGGAGGGCTGGCCGGAAAACCAGCCCGTGCCCGAAAGCGCGCCGGTCCATCCCAATTCCATTTACAGCCTGACCCGTTACGGCGGCGACTGCATGACCCTGGCCCACGCGCCGACGCAGGGCTACGTGGTGCGCTCCTGCGGCCTTTTCGGCGTTGCCGGGTGCAAGCTCAAAGGCGGCCTGAACTTTGTCGACACGATGGTGAAGATGGCCCGCGACGGCAAAAAGCTGCGGGTGGTGGATGACCAGACGGTGGCGCCCACCCCGACGGACGATCTCGCGGTGCAACTGGCGACCATCCTCGAGGCGGGCGTGCACAAGGCGGCGCCGGGGCTCTACCACGCGGTCAGCCACGGGGCGGTGACCTGGTATGGCTTTGCGAAGCGGGCGCTGGAACTTGCGGCCATTCCGCACGAGATCGAGCCGGTGGCCAGCGGCGTGTACGCCGCGCCGGCGAAGCGCCCCCGCTATTCGGTGCTGGACAACGCCAGGCTGCGGGCGGCGGGCCTCGACGTGATGCGCTCGTGGGAGGAGGGGCTGCAGCGGTTCGTTGCGGTGAAGTATGGAGCGGCCGCGGCGCGCTGAGAACGTTCAGCGTTGCTGGGCCTGGTCCTGGCGCTCCATTTCCCGGGCGTGCTCGACCGAGCTGGGAGGCCGCAGCGCGGAAAGCCCCATCGCGGCACGGGCGTC
>JBEHXY010000354.1:0-4488 GCA_048498455.1 Planctomycetota bacterium
AGGCGGGCGTACTGGAGGGTGGCGGCGTTGCTGGTGAGGCCGGCGTTCTGGAGTTGCAGTTTGCCGTTGGCGACGACGGCGCCGTTGAAGAGCGTGGCGTTGGCATTGCCGACAAAATCGGAGCCGGTGGCGTCGTTGAAGGTGTAAAGGTGGGTGAGGCTGAAGAGGCGGCGGGGCTCCAGGAAATCGAGGAGGCAGCGGTTGTCCATGGCTGCGAGGATGCGACGTAATCGAGGTTTGCGGGGAATCCGCGCAGCATGGGTGTACATTCGGGGTGCTCCTGAGGATCCCGCGGGTAAAAATGAAGTCGCGGGCCGCCGTGAGGAGCTTACCCCGAGATTGCTTGTAAACCCATCGAAAATGGCCGGTAAAGTTGCCGGGGGTCTGAGTTGTTGAGCTTTGGAGGCGTAATGGCGGGTGCAAACGTGACGGAGGAGGCGCGGGCGGAGGAAGCGCGATCGGACCCGCGGGTGCTTTACGCGGCGGAGCGGACGCTGCTTGCCTGGATTCGCACGGGCCTGTCGCTGATGGGCTTTGGCTTCGTGGTCGCGCGCTTCGGGCTCTTCCTGCGGGAACTGGTGGCGGCGCGGAGCGGGACGGAGGTGTCGCACAATCCACGCCTGAGCCTCTTTGTGGGGGTGGCGCTGGTGGTGCTGGGGGTGATCGTCAACGGTGCCGCGGCGGTGAGACATCGGGGGACCGTGCGGCGACTGCAACCACCGGCGGCGGCGGATCGGCGCTGGTCGCTTACGGCGGCGTGGTTGGCGGCGGTGCTGGCGGTGATCGGCACCGTGCTGGCAGGGTATCTCCTCTACGCCCGGTGAATCCGGCCCATGGGAGGTTTCAAAGATTCCGGGAGGGCGAGGTATATAATCCCCCGCATTTTTTTGGGAGTTTGTGCGATGGCATCCTTGTTTGATCCGCTGACGCTTCGCTCGGTCACGCTTCGCAACCGCCTGGGCGTTTCGCCCATGTGCATGTACTCTTCGGAGGATGGGGTGGCCAACGACTGGCACCTGGTGCACCTGGGATCGCGTGCGGTGGGGGGCTATGCGCTGGTGATCGCCGAGGCGACGGCGGTGACACCGGAGGGGCGGATTTCGCCGGACGATGCGGGCATCTGGGCGGACAAGCACATCGAGCCGCTGGCGCGGATCAACCGGTTCATCAAGGCGCAGGGGGCGGTGCCGGGCGTGCAGTTGGCGCATGCGGGGCGCAAGGCGTCGACGGCGCGGCCGTGGGGACATGAAAAGGCCAACGCTCCCATTACGGAAGCGGAGGGCGGGTGGCAGACGGTGGCGCCGTCGGCCGTGCCTTATGCGGAGGGGCACCTGGTGCCGCAGGCGTTGACGGTCGAGGAAATCGCCGCGATTCGCAAGGCGTTTGTGGCGGCGGCGAAACGGTCGTTGCAGGCGGGCTATGAGGTCATCGAACTGCACGGGGCGCACGGCTACCTGATTCACGAGTTTCTCTCGCCGCTGGCCAACAAGCGGACGGACCAGTATGGCGGATCGTTTGAGAACCGCATTCGTTTCGTGATGGAGCTGATCGCGGATGTGCGGCGGGTGGTGCCAGAGGGAATGCCGCTGCTGCTGCGGATTTCGGCGACGGACTGGCTGGAGGGCGGATGGACGATCGAGGATTCGGTGGCGTTGGCGCGGCGGGTGAAGCCGGAGGGCGTCGACCTGATCGATTGCTCCTCGGGCGCGATCGCGCCGGCGAAGATTGCGGTGGGGCCGGGATACCAGGTGCCGTTTGCGGAGGCGGTGAAGAAGGGGGCCGGCATCGCGACGGCGGCGGTGGGAATGATCACGGAACCGGCGCAGGCGCAGGCGATCATCGAGCAGGGGCAGGCGGACATGGTGCTGATGGCGCGGGAGTCGCTGCGCGATCCTTATTTTCCGCTGCATGCGGCGCGGGCGCTGGGGCAGCGCGAGAAGGTGCATCTGCCGGGGCAGTACCTGCGGGCGTGAAGGAAGTTGGGGCGGGGGCGGGGGTGCTCAGGAACGAAAATCACGTGGAAGCGGGCCTGGCGGCAAAGGGCGCCGCCAGACCCGCGGCGTTTATCCCGCGCGCGGCAGGCCGGGCGCTTTCTCCCGAGAGCCTTCCCGCTCGGCGAGGGACTTGATGTGATCGAGCACCTGCAGGTGAATGCGGTGGATGATGGTGCTTGACCATAGATTCCAGTACGTGGTGGGAAACATCTGGTTCGTGTACCAGGTGGTTCCTTCCAGGCGTGTGCGGCCGCCGGGCAGGGGCGTGAGCTTGAACTGCCCGTGGCGTGAGACGAAATAGCCCTCGAGATGGCGCGGGTGGAGGTTGGAATAAAGGCTCCATTCCTGCATGGAGGGCGGACACTGGGAGACGTCGAAGGCGAGGAGCTGGTTGTCCTGCCAGAGGGTGACGGGCTCGACGAAGGCGCCGGTGGAAAAGACGCAGCGGCGGATGGCGCCGGGACCGTGACCGACGATGACGGCTTCTTGCGGGTAGGCGGCGCCCAGGGTGAAGATCCAGTCGTGCGGCTTTTGCAGCGGGGGAAAGGCGATGACGTATTTCCAGACGATTTCGGGCGGGGCGTCAATGTTGACAGAGGAGACGACGGACTGCTCCGGAGCGCGGACGTTGGCGGCGCGTTCCATGCCCAGCAGGGTGGGGAGGGCGACGACCAGCAGGAGGAGCATCACGGGGAAACCGCGGGCTCCGGCGAAGGCGCGCCAGCGCGCGGCATGGAAGGGATAGGCGACCAACACGCCGGTGAGGCCGAAGACGACCCACAGGGGGAATGCCATGGCCATGCAGCCGATGCCTTCCAGGGGCAGCGCGCACATGGCGATGCAGGTGAGCAGGAGGGTGAAGGTGATGATGAGGAGGGCGTGCCAGACAGGCCGTGGGCCATGGAGGCCGTGGAGGCGGACCGAGAGGATCCCCAAGACCACGGGCAGGCCGGCGAAGAGCATGTAGCCGTAGACGCCGACGACGGCGGTGGAGAGCACGACGAAGCCCACGGCCAGGGCGGTGTTGAGCAGGCTGGTGACTAGGGCGGAAAGCGCCGCATTTTGCGGCATCCAGGCGATGGTCGGCGGGCACTGGGAAGTGGTCATGACGGTCCTCGGAAAAGAGCTGACGGGCTATCGCAGGGCGCCGGCGCAGGCGGCGGCGTATACGGCGGTGAAATAGGTCCACAGCCCGGAGAAGATCACGTGCATGGTGGTGTTGAAGCGGTGGCCGCGCCAGAGGGTGGGGCTGTAGACGAAGAATTGCGCGGCGAGGCGGCAGAGCCAGAAGAAGGCGAGGCCGCCGCTGACCGCCGCGGCCAGGGGGTCATGGCGCAGGAGCAGCGGCGGACCGGCGAGCGACAGCGCGGCCATCAGCAGCAGCAGGAGCACGAGGAAGAGGCAGTGGACGATGAAAATCTGCCGATTGAGCAGCGAGAGCTTGGCGAGATCGGTGTGCCAGTTGAAACGCCGCGGCAGGAAGGCGTGCATGAGCGCCAGCAGCGCGAGCAGCACGCCGGCGATTCGCAGGTGCAGATGCAAATCAAGCAGGTTCATGGCTTGCTCCAGACCATGCAGGTGGCGAAGGGGGTGATCGGGAATTCGTGGGTGAGCGCGAGGCCGGCGGCATCGGCGGCGTTCACCCACGCGCGGCGCGGATGGAAGTGGAAGGCGCCCGGGCCAAAGGCGAGCAGGTTGGCCCAGCCGCGGACGTGCTCGACCATGACCACCACGCCGCCGGTGTGCAGCACGCGGGTGGCTTCCTGGAAAAGGGCGGCGCGCTGCGCCGGCGTCCGCAATTCGTGGGCGGCGAAGAGAAAAAAGACGGCGTCGGTGGTGGCGGCGGCGACGGGCCAGGCATCGAAACGTCCCGGCAGGGTTCCGGTCACGGTTGCGGCATGGCGGCGCGCCCGCAGGATGGATTTCTCGGTCATGACGGCGGGATCGAACAGGTCCAGTGCGATGCCGCGCGTGTGGGGCAGCGCCGCCCGCAGCGGCTCGGTGGTCTGGTCGAAACCGGCGTGGACGTTCACCCAGCGGGTCGCAGCGCGCGGCAGGGGCGGCAGCCAGCCAAAGGCGTAGAGACCCGAACGGTCATAGACGCTGTGGGCGACCGCCAGCGTCGCGGCGGCCCAGAAGGCGGCCAACCCCACGATGGCTGCGAGGAGCGCTTGCAGGCTCGGAGGGAGGATGCGGCTGGCGAGGAGGGCCGCCCCGGCGAACTGCGCCGCCACTGCGCCTGCGAAGAGGGGCGTGTTGAACCGGAGGATCTGCCACACCCCTTCGCAGCGCCTGCGCTGGATCGTTGCGGTTGTCATGCGGTGGCCCTCCGAAGCGGCGTGTGCCGCACGCCGCGGTTCCACTGGTAGTCGATGTTCTGCACAAAAAAAGCGGAGGCCAGTTGCGGGGTGCTGCCGGCGAAGGGACCGCGCTCGAGGAAGGTCGCCTGCTTCACGCGGACGCCGATGGGCTGCGGGTCCCAGTGCCGCCGCGT
>JBEHXY010000355.1:0-4477 GCA_048498455.1 Planctomycetota bacterium
GTAGAGGAAGGCTCGCAGGCGCGGCTGACCTTGGCGAACGAGGTCTTCGAGCGCTCCGGGATCGCCTACCTGGCATCGCAGCACGAGCAGCCGCCAGTAAAGACGATCCGGTGAATCCGCCATCGAGCACCCGTTCCTCGTTCCGCCGCGGCGGTTTCGTACCTAAGGGTGCGCGGTCCTGGCAAAAGTTCATTCGGGTGGATTGGAGGGATCAGGGGTAGGTGTCGGCCTGGGTGAGGGGGAGGCCTTTCTGGTCTTTTTCGCTGAGCCGGATGTCGAGGCCGGTGGTGGGCCATGGGATCGCGAGGGCGGGGTCGTCCCAGCGGAGGGTGCGTTCGTGCTGGGGGGCGTAGTAGTCGGTGGTTTTGTAGACGAAGTCGGCGAGATCGGAGAGGACGAGGAAGCCGTGGGCGAAGCCGGGGGGGATCCAGAAGATGCGTTTGTTGTCGGCGCTGAGGGTGGTCCAGGCGGCCTTGCCGAAGGTGGTGGAGTTTTTGCGGAGGTCGACGGCGACGTCGAAGACTTCGCCGTTGACGACGCGGACGAGTTTTCCCTGGGGTTGGATCAGTTGGTAGTGGAGGCCGCGGACGACGCCCTTTGCGGAACGGGAGTGGTTGTCCTGGACGAAGGGGCCGTTGTAGCCGGTGGCGGCGGCGAAGGCCTTGGCGTTGAAGCTTTCCATGAAGAAGCCGCGGCTGTCGCCGAAGACTTTGGGTTCGATGATGAGGACTTCGGGGAGCGGGGTGGGCGTGATGGTCATTGGGGGTTCCTGCGTAGGCGGGGGGACGCGGCTCAATTGGGGGGTCAGTCCTTGCCGAATTTCCAGCGGAGCATGAGGAGGGGGACGCCGAGGCAGAGGAGGACGTCGGCGAAGTTGAAGATGTAGGGGTACCAGTTGACGTAGAAGCGGAACATGTCGCGGACGCCGTTGAAGATGGCGCGGTCGTAGAGGTTACCGAGGGCGCCGGCAGTGATCATGCCGAGGGTGATGTGGACGGTCCACTGGTCGCGTTTGGAGCCGAGGAAGACCCAGATGATGACGCCCATGGCGATGATGGAGAAGAGGAGGAAGTAGAGGACCATTCCCTGGCCGATGCCAAAGACGGCGCCGTGGTTGATGGTGGTGGTGAAGCCGAGGAAGTGGGGGATGATGGGGTCGGGATCGGTGAAGAGTTCGGCGGGGTGGCGGCCGGCGGGGATGAGGGAGCCATCGGGGAGGGTGCCGTGGGGGACGCCGTCGGGGAAGGCCCAGGACTTGATCCAGAGGTCGAGGGAAAGTCCCAGGAGGGCGGGAAGGGCATAGCGGGCCCAGGAGGCGGGGGAGCGGTAAGCGGGGTCGGGGCGTGCGCGGGCGGGCAGGGGCTGGTAATCAGGGATTTTGGAGACGGCGGCGTCCCCGCCCGAATCAGTCATTGCCGCGTCTCCCGGGAGAAAACCGCTGCCTGAGGGTGGCGGCGTTGGAAAGGGTTTTAGTCTTCGTCGTCTTCGGCATCGTCTTCGGCGGCGCGACTGGAATCGCGGGCGATTTTGCCTTGTTCGAGCATGCGGGAGAACTCGATGGTGTACTTGGCCCAGGGGACGGCTTCGAGGCGGACGCGGGGGATGGGTTTGCCGGTGCCCTGGCAGATGCCGAAGGAGCCGTCGTCGATACGGGCGAGGGCATCCTGGATTTCGCGGAGGATCTGGCGTTCAGATTCGATGAGGCCGAGGGTGAATTCCTGTTCGAAGTTGTCGGTGCCGACGTCGGCCATGTGGATGGGCATGTTGGAGAGGTTGGAGCCGCCCTTGAAGGCTTCGGACTCCATGGAGCCGACGTCGCCGAGGATTTCGCGGCGTTTTTCGAGGAGGAGGTTGCGGAAGTACTGGAGGTCGGACTTGGAGAGGCTGACGGCCTTTTCGGCCTTTTCGGTTTTGCGGTCGGCTTTGTCGGCGGCCTTGGGAGCGGGGGGCTCGGGGGCGGCCTTTCGGGCGTGCGCGGGTTTGGGCTGGGGCTTGGGTTTGGGTTTGGCCTTGGGCTCTTCGCGCTTGGCGGGCTTGGCCGCCTTTTTGGGAGCCGGAGCCGCTTTTTTCGCCGATTTCTTGGTGGTCTTTTGCGCCATAACGTGCGTCGCCCTACGTTCAAGGAGAGGAGCTAAACACCGCCGCGACCGGGCCGGAGAAGTGGCCGCGGCAGCGTGACCTCGGAAACGCCGAGTCTTGCCAATATACCCGCGTTTCTGCCGAACTGTCAAATGAAGGGGGTTGTGTTTTGGGTGGCAATCAGGGCTCCAACTGCGGGGCGGGACAAGCACTTAGGGTTGTGAGGGAGGGGTCGAGCGGGTGGATGGCGAAGGCGTGTTCCGCGAGCACTTTTCCGCCGAGGACGTGTTCCTGGAGGATGCGTTCAATGAGGGCGGGGGCAGCGTTTTTGTACCAGACGCCATCGGGCTGGACGACGAGGATGGGGCCGTCGGTGCAGATGCGGAGGCAGTGGCAGCGGGTGCGGAAGAGGCCTGCGGGGGGTCCGTCGAGTTTGAGTTCACCGATGCGTTTTTTGAGGTAGGTCCAGGCGGCTTCGCCTTCGGGGGTGGCGACGCAATCGGGT
This sequence comes from Planctomycetota bacterium, assembly GCA_048498455.1. Taxonomy (GTDB): domain Bacteria; phylum Planctomycetota; class Phycisphaerae; order WQYP01; family WQYP01; genus CALCHA01. The sequence continues at coordinate 2,585 of JBEHXY010000355.1, forward strand.
CCGGCGCAAAGCAACAGATGGCGGCGCATCTGGGGGATCTTGTAGGCGGCGGCTTGCTGCTGGGGGAGGGTTCCGGGGGGCGGCTTGGACATGGGGAGGACTCCGGGAAGGCTGGGGGCGGGGTGGCCGATGGGGGGATTCCGGACATTTTTTCCGGCCTGGTGAAAGGGTTCTAAGCCGCGGCCCGATAACAATCAAGGTCCGAGACAAAAGGCATGGTTGGGAGCGAACCGCGGGGGTTCTGGGACGAACTAATCATGTAGGGGCTGCTGACGGTCGATATTTTGCATACCAGAATCGGGTACGACGGAGTGTGCTCATGTCCCTTTCGATCAAGACCACGACGACGACGCGGCGGGCGGTTCCGGGGCGGATGGTGGCGGTGACGGCCATCGATGGGATGCCGGCGCAACTGGCGGCGGGTGCGGTGGCGGAGTTCAAAGATCGTCGTCGGCGTCGGCGGGTGGCGGTGCAGCCGATGTACACGACGGTGATGGTACGGGCGTTGGGAAGCCGCGGGGAGCCGCTGGAGGGTCACGTGGTGAACCTGAGCGAGACGGGGATGAGCGTGGAACTGGATGAGATGCTGTCGCCGGGTCAGCCGTTGGGGGTGGAGTTCACGGTGGCTGGGCTGGGGTTGTTCCGGAATGAGACGTGGCCGGTGTTTGCGCTGGCGGCGGAAGTGATCCGGGTGGATGACCTGCAGGATTTTCCGATGGGTCCTTACCGGATTGCGTTGCGGTTTGAGCGGGTGCCGACGATGGTGCAGGCGCAGATCGCGCGGTTCGTGATGAACGCGCCGGCGGCGAAGTAATTTTCTACAGGCTGGTACAGGCTCGTACAGGCTCGATTTTCGATTGATAGAATGAGGGGTTGCCGCGGGGGCGGCGCCGCTGGAGCCTGTGTGTCACGAAAACCACTGCTGTTGTGTTTATTGCTGGGGGTGATCGGGATCGCCGCGTGGGCGGTGGCGGCGCATCGTGCACCGGGGCCGACGACGTTGCCGGCGGCGCAGCCGACAGGGCCGATCCGGGTGATGACCTCGAACATCCGTTTTTCGGATCCGGGGGATGGGGCCAATGCGTGGCCGAACCGGCGGGATTTGCTGGTCAAGACGTATCTGAAGCATGATCCGGACATCATCGGGTGCCAGGAAGTGACGCCGGCGCAGGGGGCGTTTTTGATCAAGGAACTGGCGAACTGGTACACGCACTATCCGCGGCCGGGGGTGGGCAAGGTGCTGGGGGCGACGACGGGGGGCGTGTCGGGGGAGTTGATGGGGGTGTTGTCGGTATCGGCGGCGGGGTTGAACACGCTGTTCTATCGCACGTCGCGGTTTGAGCAACTGGATGGGGAGGCGGGGCTGGTGCTGCCCGATGCGCCGCAGGCGAACCCGTCGGAGAACACGTTTTACACGCTGGCGGTGTTGCGGGATAAGTCGATGGGGGCGGGGAAGCTGCCGGACCTGGTGGTGATCGACACGCACCTGCGGCACAACGGGGATTTCGCGGTGAAGTGCGCGACGCGGCTGCATGAAATCGCGGCGCGGGTGCAGGGGAAGTATGCGGGGTCGGCGGTGATCGTGATGGGGGACATTAATCATGATCGGACGGCGCCGGTGCATGGGGCGCTCTTGGGCGCGGAGGGGGGCGCGGCGGGGAGGTGGTCGGATGCGTTTGACTATGGGGCGCACGGGACGAGCGATGCATGGGGGACGTTTCACAATTTCACGGGGCGGTCGGACCGGGCGTGGCCGACGGACTTGATCTTTGTTTCGGGGGGCCTGCAGGCGTCGGGGGCGGAGATTGTGCGGGATGCGGAGGGGGGGAGGTATCCGAGCGATCATTTTCCGGTGATGGCGGAGGTGCGGGCGGGGGGCGGAGTGGGAAGTGC
>JBEHXY010000356.1:0-4471 GCA_048498455.1 Planctomycetota bacterium
GGCGACCGCCGCTTCACCGTCGCGGCCCACCGTGTCGACGGCGCCTGGGAAATCACCGCCGACGGGCTGCAGGAAGGACGTTTTCTCAACGGCGAATCGCTGCGGGTGCGCATCGCCGCCGACGCTGCGCTGGAGACATTCGCGATGCAGCAGACGGCGCCGGGGCACTATGTGGCGCGCGTGCCGACGGCCGCCGCGGCGCTGGTGCTGCGAAACGAGCAGGGGACGGAGCAAGGGGGCGAGCAACTGGTCGCGCGGCTCGAAACGCCGGAAGTGGGATCGGCGGAATGGCCCGCGTCGGCCGAACCGGCGCCGCTGCCGGCGGGTGTTGTGCCTGTAAGCGCTGACGGGCACGACGATTCGCAGTGGTTCCCGCGTGCTCCCGCACGCTCGTTGTCTCTGGTTGCGCCCTTGTGGATGGCGTCGGCGCTGGGTGCGCTGGCCGCGCTCTGGGGTCGCCGGGCGGGTGGCCGGTAGGGGCAAGATGGGGGGGTTATGCCGTCCGTGAGGGCGCGCTGCGCCGCAATGTCGCAGCGGCCCACGGTGATGCCGGGGTTATTAGCGGACGTCGGATCTGGCGGTCGCATGAATTTTTTCCCGCAGCTCCTTCCAATGCACGAAAAGCCTTTGCTGACAAGGATTTCCGTGCTCCAAGACCGCCCCTGCAAGCGGCTGAAGTTTTCGCCGCAGCGTGTCCGATAGCTTTCGGTCGCATGCACCTGATACCCCGGCCACGGATGTACGGCTGGCGGGTGCGAACGGTGGAGACCGTTGCCTTTCGACGGTCCTGCGGAGCGGGATCGCAGAGCGGCGTGAGTGTCGTCCAATGACGGGACGCGTTCGTGTCGCCCGCGGCTCGTGCAATCAGGAGATGCCTATGAGCAAGCGTGAGTTGATCGACCAGATTTTGCAGCACAATCGCACGGCGGCGCCGGAGTTTCTGGCGCGGTTTGCGGAGACGGATCTCAAGAAGTACCTGGACCGGGTGTGCGAGGTGGAGACGCCGCGCAAGCCGACGATCTGGGTGCGCAAGGACATCGCGGCGAGCACGTCGCGGGAATTTGCGATGGCGTAAGCAGGGGGTCGTCGGCGCGGAAATCCGCCCGCAGGCAAGCCGACGGCCTTTTCTTTTGATATTGGCGGTTCCCAACTGAATCACTGCCACGGCGCGCCGCCGGGCAGCGGGGTAAGCAGGCTTGTCGCCGCGTTTACTGGTCCACCCGCTGTCCGACGGTGCGTCGGTTTTTTGCGAAGTTGGGAGTTGGGAGGGGAGCAAAAAGGAAGAAAGCCTTGCGAGGGGTCGCAAGGCTTTCGGTGGGTTTCTCATGATTCCCTCCTCCCCGGTTTTTGCCTTCTGTTTTTCGCCGATTGCCGGGTTACCAGGCGAAGTGGGCGAAGGCCTTGTTGGCGTCGGCCATTTTGTGGACGTTTTCGCGGGTGGTCATGGCGGCGCCTTCCTTGCGGGCGGCGGCCATGAGTTCGTCGGCGAGGCGTTCATGCATGGGCTTGCCGGACTTGGCGCGGGAAGCTTCGATGACCCAGCGGATGGCGAGCGACTGCTGGCGCTTGCGGCCGACGGCCATCGGGACCTGGTAATTGGCGCCACCGACGCGGCGGGAGCGGACTTCGATCATGGGCTTGACGTTGTTGAGGGCCTGTTCGAAGACGTCGATGGGCTTGAGGTCTTTGACGCGCTGTTCGACGATTCTGAGGGCGCCGTAGACGCAGCGCTGGGCGGTGGCTTTTTTGCCGGAGTACATCATGCAGTTGATGAACTTGCTGAGGAGGAGGTTGCCGTAGACGGGATCGGGTTTGAGGGTTTCGACGGCGGCGGTGTAGGACTTTGCACCCATGGGGACGTTTCCTTTCGGTTCTCCCGGATCGGCCAGAAAGGGCCGGGGATACTGGCGAGTTTCGAGTTTCAGGTTTCAAGTTTCCAGATGACTCGCATATCGAGTTGCCGTACGGGGAACTCGAAACTGGGAACTTGAAACTTCGGTTGCTTACTTGGGACGTTTGGCGCCGTACTTGGAGCGGGAGCGGCGGCGGGCTTCGACGCCGGAGGAGTCGAGGACGCCGCGGACGATGTGGTAGCGGACGCCGGGCAAGTCGCGGACGCGGCCGCCACGGACCAGGACGATGGAGTGTTCCTGGAGGTTGTGGTCGATGCCGGGGATGTAGGCGGTGACTTCCTTGCCGTTGGAGAGGCGAACGCGGGCCACCTTACGGAGGGCCGAGTTGGGCTTCTTGGGGGTCATGGTTTTGACGACGGTGCACACGCCGCGTTTTTGCGGGGAGGCTTCGAGGTCTTTGACCTTGTTGATGCGCTTCAGGGGGACGCGGGGCTTTTTGAGGAGCTGGTTGATGGTGGGCATTGCGGACCTTCTGTTATGGGTGTTGCCGTCACAAGCGCCCCCGGTCGAGGCTGACGCACGCGGTGCAGGGGCACCGCCAGCGCAAGCTCCGCCCAAAGACGAGCCCGATACTGTAGCGAAAACGGGGGGGGTATGCAAGGCGAAATGACGAATGAGGGAGCACGAAGGACGAGTGAAATCTGAATGTTCGAAGGATTGAAGGGGGGAGCGGGCGAAGGACGAGGCAGGAGAGACGAAAGGGCTTGTTTTGCAGAAGATGATCAGGGGGTACCCTCGAATTTCCCGGAAGGTGATCATGGGGGGTAGCGCCGGAGGGCTTGTTTTGCAGAAGATGATCATGGGGGGCGTGGATTTGTGACAGGGGGGTTGAAAGCGGAAAGAGGGGGCGGGAGAGGGAGTGGATTGGGGGGGAAGTTTGGGGTTTTTGCCGTTGTTTCTCATGGGTTTCTTTCAAAAACGTTGCGTTTTTGCCGTTGTTTGCCAAGGGGAGGTGGGGTTTTCTTCGGTGTGTGCCAAGGTTTTCCTGTTTTGGGACACAGGGGTTTGCGTTGTCGAGGGGTTTCGGCGTTGGTTGGGGCGCTGGGGGTTTGAGGGTTGTCCCGTGTGGTTTGGCGCGGAGAGGTGGAGGGGCGGAGGGATGGAGGGGAGGGGATGAGAGATGGCAACGAGCCACTAAGGGCATCAAGTCGGGGGCGGAGGGACGGGGACAAGCAGGGATGGGCGCGGAGGGGAGGATGGCGCTTTTGCGAAGGAACGGAAAGCGTTCGTTGGCATGATGGCACCCTTCACCTCTTGGGTTTGGGGGCTGGGATTGGGCGTTGGGAAGGATCCTCTTTGAGATAAACGGATGAGGTGAGAGGAAGGTTCCCGGGAAGTTTGGATTTTGTTCGGATTGTGCTTGCGGTGGTTGGAGGTGTGGGCAGCTGGCGGAGGCGAATACGCATAGGAGCCGGCGGGCGAGATTTTGGCGGCGGGCGGGAAGCGGGGGGAGACGCTGGTGGCGCGGCTGCGGGGGTATGGGATTGCGGTGGGGGGCGGGTAGCGCTTGCGGAAGGGGAAGACGGGGGAGGATGTGGGTTAGAAGTCGGATGGTTCTTCGATATTGCGGGACAGGCGGGGGTGGGATAGGGTTGGGGGGATGACGGGTATGGTGGAAGCATCGGTGGGGAGGCGGGGGGTGTTGGCGGGTTTTTTCCGGCGGCATTGGGCGTGGTATCGGGGGCTGGGGGCGTGGGCGTTTCTGGGGGCGGTGTCGGCGGAGGGGTTGTTGGTGAGCCTGGTGGTGGTGTGGGTGGTGCAGGCGGTGGTGGGGAGGACAGCGGACTCGTTGGACTTTCACATGGAGGCGCTGGATGCGTTTCTGCTGTTGTGCGTGTTTGCGCCGTTGTGGGAGACGTTTGCCTACCAGGTGGTGCCGGTGGGAGTGATGCGGTTGTTTCGGGGGCGGTTTTGGGTGCAGGTGGCGGGGTCGGTGGTGGTGTTCATGGTGGCGCATGGCGGGCGCGGGATGAACGTGGTGGTGGGGGCGGGGCTGGTGGGCGGGTTTTACTTTGCGTTTACGTATACGCACTGGCGGGCGGTGCGGGGAGTAGTGGTGGGGTATGGGATGACGGCGGGGGCGCATTTTCTGCATAACTTTGTGTTGTTTGGGTTGCTGTGGGCGGGGGGTACGTTTGCGATGCCGGTGGTGGGGCGGGTGGAGGCGGGGGGATTGGAAGGGGCGTATGTGACGGGGGCGAAGGGGGAGTATGTGTTGACGGTGGCGGCGGAGCGGGTGGGGCGGACGTTGGGGCCGTTTGAGGCGGGCGCGGTGCCGCGGGTGATGGTGGAGGTGGGGGGGGAGCGGTGGTCGTGGTCGGGTGTGGTGGAGATGCGTGGGGAGGTGGTGCGGCTGGATGGGGCGGATTTTGAGTTGCGGCGCGGGCGGTTTTTTTATGCGACGTATGCAGGGGGCGGGGTGCGGTGGGAGCAGTTTGACGTGCCGGTGGAGGCGGGGGCGTTTGGGCGGGAGGGAGCGGGGGCGGTGCGGGGGCAGGTGGGGCGGTTTGGGGCGGCGCGGGGGGGGTGAGGGGATTTGAGGGGGATGCCATGTGATC
>JBEHXY010000357.1:0-4441 GCA_048498455.1 Planctomycetota bacterium
GAAAATCTTGTCCAGCGACGCCAGCCGCTCCTCCTCCCCGATGTCCAGCGCCTGCGTGAAACCGCGGAACGATGCGTTGCTCCGCAGCAGCTCCCCGATCCCGCGCACATCCTCGGTCACCGCCGCCAGGTTCCCCTGCTTCTGCGCTTCGTTGATCAACGCCTGGGCGAAGATCGTCCCAACCGCTTCCACATGAAAATCATCGTCCGCCATCACAACCGTAACCAGCCACCAGCAACCAGTAATCGCCCCCCGGCCACCGGCAACCTCACCGAGGCGCCGGCCCAATTACCAATTACCAATAACCAATCACCCCTTATCTTCGTGCCACTTCGTGTCTTCGTGACTTCGTGTTTCCAGTCGTCGCCGCCGCCGTCAGTTCTTCTTCGCCAGCTCCGCCAGCGACGCCTCGACCAGCCGCTGCTGGTCGCTCACCGTCACATCGCGCTGCAGGATTCTCCGTGCCACCGCCGTCCCCAGTTCCGCCGCATGCGTATTGATCTCCGTCAGCGCCTGCTGCTTCGCCGCGTCGATCTCCCGCAGCGTCCGATCCTTCAGCGCCGCCGATTCCGCTTCCGCCTGCTGACGGATCGTCTCCGCCAGCTTCTGGGCGTCCGCCTTCGCCTGCGCCAACTGCTGCGACGCCTGCCGCTGCACGTCCGCCATCTTCGCCTCGAGCTCCCTCCCGCTCCGTTCCGCGTCCGCCTTCGCCCGCTGCGCCGCTTCAATCGAATCCCGAATCGCCTTCTCGCGGCTCTTGAGCCCCGCAAGAATCGGCTTCCACGCCGTCATCCCCAGGATCGCCATCAGCACCAGGAAGATCACGATCGTAAAAAACGCCGTCCCCAGGTCCGGATCCAGCAACCCGCCCTGCGGCTCCTCCGTGTTCGGTGCCCCCGCGACACCCGTCTCCCGGATCGCGTTGGCCGTGTTCCGTTCAATGACCGCTCGCGTCCCGGTCGGCGCCGCCTGCACCGTCGCCGGCGACACCGCGCCCAGCATCAACGCCCCCGCCATCACCACCAGCATCATCGGCCGTCGCATCATCATTCGCATCTCGGGCTACCGCTGTAAGAGACCACGCCGTATCAGAACATCACCGTTGCATCCGCTCCGCCGCGGAGCGTCCTGCCGCCCTGTTGGCGGCAGAGAGGAAAAGGGACGGAAGCACCCGCCTCCGTCCCTTCGTTTTGCACTCAGACCGGCAGCTTGTTCCACACCAGGAACGCGATCGCCAGCAGGAAGAACGTGAACCCTTCGATGAGGGCCGCCGAGATGATCATGTTCGTCTGAATACGACCACCCGCTTCCGGCTGACGCGCGATCGCTTCGCACGCCGAACCGCCGATGTTGCCGATGCCCCGGCCCGCGCCCGCGACCCCGATGCCGCCGCCGATCAGTGCCCCGGCCATGCCCAGGCCCACGCCCAGCATCCGGTTGTCCGTCGCCGCCTGCGCCAGAATGTTCAACATGTCCATTGCCATACGCTGCTCCTGCCCTCAACGGGCCTTGTGCGGCGCCGCTTTTAATAACCTGGCGCCAAAAATCTGTCCCGACCTTCGCATGGGGCTTCGGCGTCGGTAACCAGCCCGTATAAAGAAAACAGGGGTGATGGGGCCAAGGGCCTGCCGTCCCTGTCTCCTGAATCCACTTTCCCGGGCCACCAGCGGCCCGCACTCCACCTCTCGACCCGCGCCCCCAAACGCTCGTTTTAAGTCTTTCGCCTCAGTGCTCCGGCGCCACCGCCGAAGCAATGAACAACGTCGCCAGAAAGGTGAAAATGTACGCCTGCAGAAACGCCACAAACACTTCCAGCAGGCTGAACGCCGCACATCCCAGCACCACCGGCACGCTGATCGCCCCGCGCGCCCCGTACGACGACACCAGGAAGATCAGCGTCAAAAACGACGCCAGCACCAGGTGTCCCGCGATCATGTTCGCGAACAAACGCATGCACAGCGAAAACGGCTTCACCAGCGCCCCGATGATCTCCAGCACGAACATCAGCGGCCACAGCCAGAACGGCACCAGCGGCACAAAGTTCTTGATGTAATGCCCCGTCCCCATCACCACCGCCACCGGAAACGGCTTGCCTTGCGCCACCGCGTTCGGCCCGTGCGCGTGATGCACGCCGTGGGCATGGTCGTGGCCGTCGCCCACGTGATGATCGATCTTCACGTCGTTGTTTTCCTGCCCCTCCGCCCCGAACGTCCCGCCATGCCCATGTGCCGGCAGGTGGTCCGGACCCGTGTGGTGCGGCGCCAGCGACGGATCCATCTGGATCCGCACCTGCTGCACCACCCCTGAAATATGGAACACGGCAAACGCGATCAATGCCAGGGCGATCGTCACCGCGATGTTGCCCGTCGCCGTCCCGCCGATCTCCGGAATATGCGTCCCCGCCTTCCCGTTGATCAGGAGAATCAACTCGTGAATCGGGATCAACCCCAGCAGATTGCAGAACAGGATGAAAAAGAAAATCGTCCAGAGGAACGGCACGAAGCGGTCGGTGTTGTCCCCCAGCGCCGGCTTGAACACTTCCGTACGCAGGTACGACATGATCGCTTCGAAGAAGTTGCGGATGCCCGAGGGCACGGGGTTGTTCTTCGACTGCGCGCCCATCATCGGAAAAATCAGCAGCATCAACAGCGCCGCGATCCCGATCATCACCATGTGGCTCGTCAGAAACACCGGATGGCCGAACAAGTCGAACAGCTTCGCATGCGACAGGCGCTTGTCCTGTACATGCTCCATCATGTTCGCGTCCGCCAGGGGAAGCCGCGAGGCCCAGAGCAGAGAGGTAGTGCCAATCATGCTGTCTCGTTTCCTCCGAAGTTCAGTCGGAACGCCACCACGCGCTCGCTTCCCAGTGAAAGGTCCACCATCTCAATCGACCGGCCAACTTTCGTCAACCCCAGCCGATACCCGCCCCATCCCCTTTTTTGCCTCGATTCAGCCCTGTCTGGGACAGTCTTGTTCACAACAATGCTTGGTCACGACAATCGCCCGCGCCACAGTCCCGCTCGACGCTCAGTGTCGCGTCGCCCAGATCGTCGCTCCGCTCTCGGTCGCCATCAACGCCACGTAACACGCCGCCGTCATCACCACCAGGACCCCATGGTCCAGGTGCCAGCCCGGCCCGAACGCCAGCACCAGCCCCGCAAACGTAAGCCCCATCCGCACCAGCATCGCCACCATCGTCAACCGCACCACCGCGATCGCCCCCTTCCCCAGCAGCGCCATCATCGGCACCACCGCCAGGAACCCCGCCACCACGCTGATGATCAGCGCCGCCACCAGCTCCCGCTCATACCCGAGATTAAACGACCGCATCACCAGCCACCCCAGCACCCCGATCACCCCCACCGCCACCGGCGCCGCCAGGCCGATCACCACCCGCGCCGCCCGCAAATTCCGCGGAACGCCATCGCCCGGTTTCCCCGTCCCCACCGGTGTCCCCGCGGGAGTCAGAGGTTGATTCGCTGCCTCGGTCATCACTTGTCCATCTTCATGGTCGCTTTGATCAGCAGGTAAAAGTTGCCGATCAACGCCAGCGCGATCATCGTGAGCGTCGCGCCGAACTTCCAGCCAAAATGGTTGTCAATCCACCGCCCGATCAGCAGGAAGATCGCCACCGAACCGCCAAACTGCAACCCCAGGCCCCCCAGCGTCCACAGCGACACCTCGCCGGGCTGTTTCCTCTTGCTGCTCTCCGCCTCGGTGCCGGGCAATCCCGTCGAACGCTCCGCCAGCCGCTCAATAAACCCCGGCTTGGCTGCGTCCGGCCCGTTGGGCCGCTCCGATGGCTCCCCGTCACCCATAAAATCACCTCAGGACCATACCCTACACCCTTTGGGCGAAATCCTCAACCCACAAAGTGCAAAATTTCACAATATACCTATCGACTCAGCTCTGCCATCCTCAGCTCCCCAGCGGCCGCTCATATTTCCCACGCACCTGCTCCGCCGGATACTTCACCCGGTTCTTCGCCATCTTCCGCTCGATCGCCGCCGCCAGATCCAGCTCCATCGCATTCGCCAGCGACAGCACATACATCACCACATCGCTCATCTCCTCCCCCACCGCCCGCCGAAACGCCTCATCCCCCTTCACCCGCGCCGCCGCCTCCTCTACCGTCAACCACTGAAACAACTCCAGCAACTCCCCCGCCTCCACACTCACGCTCGCCGCCAAATTCCGCGGCACATGAAACTTCCCCCACTCCCGCTCCGCCACAAACCCCGCCATCATCCCCCTCAACTCCCCCACTGTCGTCCGGCTGTCGCTGAATCCCTCGCCACCACTGCCAGAAATCTGCTCGCCCATGAACCCGCTCCTCGCAAAGCCGTACAATGCGCTGGCATCCTAACTTGCGGAGACCCGCCATGCGCTTCACCCGCATCATCCGCCGGCCCCTTCACATCCTCTCCGCAGCCCTCAC
>JBEHXY010000358.1:0-4435 GCA_048498455.1 Planctomycetota bacterium
ATTCGACACGACGGGATTCCAAAATATGTGCAAGTCCTCGATGCGCCGGGCATGATAACGCCGCGGCACGGGTGCTTCACCAACAAAATCCCGCCCGTTCCTCCAACCGACGCTCATCCATCGCGCGATTTTGGCCCGCGCCGCTTTGCGTCCCCCGCGGTTTCAAACCGCCTCTACTGTTTTTTTCGCACGACGACCGCCCGCCCCGTCCACTGCCCCTCCACCGCACACGTCGTCACCCAGAACTTTCCCAGCTCCGGGTCGCCGATGCACACGCGGTCCTCGGTCACCGCCAGCACCGCCACGTAATGACCCCAGCCCAGCCCGGAGCCCACCTCGATCACCGCCGGGGCGCGCAACTCCTCGACCCGCTGCAATTCCACGTACCGCGCCACCACCCCGTAGCGTGCGCTCACGCCATCGGCCATCACCCCCGGATCCGTCCCCACCGACGGCCCGCACCGCGACACCACCGCCACCTCCCCCTCCTCTGCCTCCACACCCAGGGACCGCAGGCAGGTCACCATCGACGCCGGTCCGCACGTGAAATCGTGCGTCTGCCGGCACACGCCGTCGAGATCGAGCACCGTCGGCTGGCCCCGCACCACGCCGCGCGCCACCACCGGCATCACGCCCGGCAGCACGCAGTAATAGCCCACCATCGCCCACATCGCCGCCGCCACCACCCGCCGTTGCCGCACCATTGACAGCCGCCGCACCAGCACCCCGAGCAACAACGGCACCGCCGCGGCCATCACCAGCGGGTTCACCCGGGCATCGGTCAGCCACCAGAGCCACGCCCCCGCCCCGCTCACCCGCCGGCCGATCACCACCCCCATCACCACCAGCAGCCCCGCCACAAACACCGCCCACCACCGCCGCCCGGCTCGCCCCGTGGCCCACCACGCCGCCCCGACCACCCACGGCACCAGCAGCAGCTCCTCCCAGCGCATCGTGCACCTCCTCGCCCCTCCTACGTCCGCGGGCGCCGCCAGTTCACCCGCCAGGCGCAGAAAAAATCGCGGCGACCGATGCCACCATCGGCCGCCGCGCACAAGGTAGGAGAATCTCGCTCCCCCCCCATGAGGCTTGCGCCTCTACTGTGTTTCACTTACCGGCAATAGGGGCGGTAGTAGCCACCCACGAACGTGGGCCGGTAGACCACCCGCGCCGGGTAATACACGGGCACCGGGCGATAGGCAGGCACCGCATACACGGGGCGATAGACCGGCGTTTCGCAGACCGGTGGCGTGTACACGGGCGCACAGACCGGCGCCGTGTAAACCGGGGCGCACACCGGGGCCACATACACCGGGGGCTGGCACACCGGCCGGACCTCGCACGCCGGTTCCGGCAACCGGATGTTGAACCCGATGCGGAAGTGTCCATCCGCCTTCGCGGCCGCGGGAGCCATCGCCAGACCGCCCACCGCCACGCCCGCCAGCCCCAGGACCTTCATCTTGCCAAGAATCGTACCGAACATGTATCAACTCCCACGTTTCGAGCCTCGATCGGTTTGCCGGGCACAACCGGTGCATCAAACCATCCTTCACTCGACACCATTATCCGCGTCAAGTTAATCTACAAACCGCAAATAAATGTAAAGGTGAAATTCCTGGTCTAATAGGGAGGGAATGAAAGGGGGCGTCTGATAATGTGCCGGCGGGGGAGGGCAAGAAGGTCGGGGGAGTGCAAGAAGGTGGGGCAGCTTCGGGCTGCCGGGCAATGAGTCCTTCGTGATCAGGAAAATGGGGGAGCGGTCCCCAGACTGAGCTGGGGGCGGCGAACGTGGGCGCAACTCCCGGTGGGGGGGCTACTTGCCTTTTTTCGGCTTGGCGTTTTGCAGGCCTGTGACGCGGGCGGACCAGGAGTCCACCTCGGTCTGGTCCTTGGCGATCGCGTCGCGCATCTTCTGCAGCTCAGGGTCGGTGCGCATCTTGGTGTCCTGGTCGGACTTGAGCTTCTGGAGCGCCTGCCGCGCCTCGGCCAGCTTCGCATCGGCCGCCTTGACCCCCTCGTCCAGCGCGTAGGCCGCGTTTTCCATCTTCGATACCGCGGCGTCGGCGGACATCGCTGTTTGCGCGGCGCTGGGATCGGTTTTGGCCAGCGCGTCGGCCTGGTCGGCCTTCTTTTTGGCGGCCGCGTAGGAGGGCTGGGCCTGCAACTTCGCCAGCACCGCGTCCTTGGCCGACTTGTCGGCCGCGAGGGCGTCGCTGACATCCTTCTGCGCACGCACATAAGCGGGCGACGCCTCGAAGACCTTCTGCTTCGTCCCGGTCGCCTGGTCCAGCTTGTCCTTGTCGCGATTCAGATTGGTCTGCGCCGCCGAGAGATTGGCCTCGCTGCCCGGCAAACCGACGCCGGGGCGTCCGGCGCGGCCGGCGACCTGGCCATGCGCGATCGACACCACCCCTGCCACCACCAGCGCGCACGCCATTCCCATCCCACGCATGTTTTCTCCTCGCCTTGGATTTCTGAGAGGTTGATAAGCCTACGGTAGCAGTTCCTGCCGCGCACGTGCAATCATTTATATGGCTGATTTGAAAATCAGTCCCCCTGCCAGGCCCGCCGCACCCCCTCGTGGGTGATCTCGCCCAGCCGGATATTGAGCCCCTCGGCCAGCCCCGCGTCCGCGGCCGCCGCCCCTTCCCATCCCTTCCCGGCCAGCGCCCGCGCGTAGGGCAGCGTGGCATTGCACAGGGCGAACGTGCTGGTCCGGCCCACCGCCCCGGGCATGTTGGTCACGCAATAGTGCACCACCCCCTCCACGATGTAGGTGGGATTCTTGTGGGTCGTCGGCCGGGCGGTCTCCACGCAGCCCCCCTGGTCGATCGCCACATCCACGATGACCGCCCCGTTCTTCATCGCCTTGAGATCCTCGTGCATCACCAGGCGCGGCGCCCGGGCGCCGGGAATCAGCACGGCCCCCACCACCAGGTCGGCATCCCGGAGGTAATGCCGCACGGACAGCGGATCCGAATACACCGTCGAGACGTTCGCCGCCATCACATCATCCAGGTAGCGCAGCCGGTCGAGGTTGATGTCCATCAGCGTGACGTTCGCCCCCAGCCCGGCCGCGACTTTCGCGGCATTGTGCCCCACCACGCCCGCCCCCAGCACCACCACGTTCGCCGGCGCCACCCCCGGCACGCCTCCCAGCAGAATGCCGCGCCCTTCCTGCGGCTTCTCCAGATACTTCGCCCCCTCCTGGATGCTCATCTTCCCGGCCACCTCGCTCATGGGCGTGAGGCAAGGCAAGCGCCCGCCCTTGTCCTTGATCGTCTCATAGGCCACCGCCACGATCCCCGCGTTCACGCAGGCCTCGATCAACTGGCGGTCTGCCGCGAAGTGGAAGTAGGTCAGCACCACCTGCCCGCGTTTCATGTGCGGCCACTCCTTGGCCTGCGGCTCCTTCACCTTGACCACCATCTCCGCGCGCAGCCACACCTCCGCGGCGCTGGGCACGATCTCCGCCCCCACATGCAGGTACTCTTCATCGGAAATCCCGCTGCCCACCCCCGCGCCCGCCTCCACCAGCACCGTGTGCCCATCGTTGGAGAGCACCTTCACCCCCGCCGGCACCATCCCCACGCGGTACTCATCGGCCTTCACTTCCCTGGGCACGCCAACAATCATCAGGCACCTCCATTCGCACCACTATAGCCGCGGCGTCGCCGCCCGCACGGCCTGAAAAATGGCTGCCGGCGGGAGGTGCTGCCATTCTGCCGCCGCATTTGGTGCCGTTCGCCCGCCTCCCGCCGCAACCTGCCTCCGGTTCCTGCAAACGCGCCGTTTCCCCAGCCGAGGCGTCCCGTTTGCATCACCAGCGCCGGCAAGCATCCGCGCTGGTCCTCTCCGCGCCACTGGCACCCGTTGGAGTCCGTGCACTGTGCCTACTTCCCGCCTCCCGCACCTCGCGGCGCTGCTGCTGCCGCTCGCCGCCCTTGCCGGCTGCCAGCGTGCCGCCGCGCCCGCTCCGCCGCCGCCCCCGGCGGTCACCGTCAGCCGGCCGATCGTGCGCGATGCCGTGGTCTGGGACGAATACACCGGCCGCCTGGAGGCCGTCGACACCGTCGATGTTCACGCCCGGGTCAGCGGCTATATTCAGACGGCCCCGTTCCAGGAAGGGGCGCTGGTCAAGCAAGGGGACGTGCTTTTCACCCTGGACGCGCGCCCCTTCCAGGCCCAGCTGGATAACGCGCTGGGCGAAGTCACGCAGGCCCAGGCCCGCCTGCAACTGGCGCGCAACGAGCTCACCCGCGCCCAGCAGGCCCCGCCGCCGTCAGTGCCGAGGAACTCGACACCCGCCGGCAGAACGTCAACCAGATGCAGGGCTCGCTGGCCACCGCCCAGGCCGCCGCCGACGCCGCCCGGCTCAACGTCGACTGGTGCCGCGTGACGGCGCCGCTCGCCGGACGCATCGGCCGCAAGCTCG
>JBEHXY010000359.1:0-4409 GCA_048498455.1 Planctomycetota bacterium
CTCACCGTCGGTTCCGCCCTCATGGTCTCGGCCATCGGGCTGGTGATCCTCGTGGTCGTCGCCGCCGTCGTCATCTTCACACGCCTCTACCGCCGCGCCGCCGCGAACCTCGCGTTCGTCCGCACCGGCTCCGGCGGGGCCAAGGTCATCAAGGACTCCGGCAAGCTCGTCGTCCCCGTCATGCACCAGGTCATCCCCGTGTCGCTGGAAACCATGCGTCTCAACGTCGAACGCCGCGGCACCCACGCCCTGATCACCAAGGACAACCTCCGCGTCGACCTCTCCGCCGAGTTCTACATCAAGGTCCAGGCCAACGATGAAGACATCCTGCAGGCCGCGCGCTCCCTCGGTGGCCGCAGCGTCCAGCCCGATGCCGTCAGCGAGCTCGTCCAGGAAAAGCTGGTCAGCGCCCTGCGTACCGTCGCCGCCACCAAAGACCTCCACGAGCTGCACTCCAAGCGCGATGAGTTCGCCACCAGCGTCCAGCAGATCGTCACCCACGATCTCTCCTCCAACGGCCTCTCGCTGGAATCGGTGACCATCTCCAGCCTCGACCAGACCGATCCTTCCGCCCTGCAGGAACGCAACGTCTTCGACGCCCAGGGGCTGCGGAAAATCGCGGAGATCACCCAGAACGCCCGCGCCGAGCGCAACGAAATCGAGCGCGAGGCCGAACAGCGCATCGCCGCGAAAAACGTCAGCACCCGCAAGCAGGTCCTCGCCCTCAGCCGCGATCAGGCCGAGGCCGAGGCTGAGCAGAAAATGAACGTGGCCAACGTGAACGCCGCCCGCGAACGTGAAATCGCGGAGTTCAAAATCCAGCAGGACGAAGCGGTCGCCAAACGCGAGATCGACAAGCAGCGTCTCCTCCAGACCGCCGAAGTCGCGCGCAAGCTCTCGCTGGAACAGGCCGAGCTGGAAAAACAAACCGCGCTCATCGCCAAGATGAAGGAGCAGGAACAGGCCCAGATCCTCAAGCAGCAGACCATCGAAGTCGCCAACCGCGAGCGTGAGGCCGCCGTCAGCATGAAGGAAACCGAGGCCGTCCAGGCCCGCGCCGCCATGCTCGCCGCCGAGGCCGAACGCGAAAAAGCCTCCCAGGCCGTCGTCACCGTCCAGGTCGTCGCCGAAGCCGACCGCGAAGCCCAGAAAAAGCTCACCGCGGCCCGCCAGGTGGCCACCGAAAACAAGATCAAGGAGGAAACCAACGCCGACGTCCTCGCCTACATGCGCATCAAGGAAGCCGACGCCGAACGCCAGGCCGCGGAAATGACTTACGCCGCGAAGCTGCGTCTGGCCGAGGGCGAATCCGCCGCGGCGACCAAGCGTGCCGAGGGTGAACGCTCCCTCAAGATGGTCGATGTGAACGTCGAACGCGAACGGGTGAACGTCGAGCAGGCCCGCGTGGAAGTCGAGCGCGTCAGCCTCTCCAACAAGCAGGAGTTCGAGGATGCCGCTCTGAAGTTCGAGCTCGAAAAGCTCCGCATCCAGGCCGACAAGGAAGTCCGCATCGCCGCGGCGCAAGCCATGGCCAACATGTTCGCCAAGGCCCAGATGCAGATCTTCGGCGACCCCTCCACCATGGCCAGCATGAGCCAGCAGTTCATGAAGGCCGCCGGCTACGGCAACACCGCCGATGGCCTGCTCTCCACCCTGCCGCCCGAGGCCAAGGCCCTCCTGGCCAACCTCGGCCAGTCGGTCGTCACCCAGATGAACACCAAGACCCCGACCACCAACGGCAAGGACGGCGCTACTCGCCTCGACGGCATCATCCCGCCGGCCGCCCCCAGCGCCGATGAACTCAACCGCGGCTAACCAACCCCGTTGAACGCCCCGAGCCCAGGGATTCGCAATCCCTGGGCTTTCCTCCGGGAGGACCACCATGACCACGATCCACACCAACACCCCCGCAACCCCCACCGGCACGCTCGATCTCCAGGCGCTCCTCGCCTCCCTCTCCGCCTACATCCCCCAGTCCACGCGCATCGACAACCTCTCCGAAAAACTCGGCGAGCGCCCCGCCCAGAACACCCTCATCCTTCTCGGCCTCACCGCCACGGTCTTCTTCGCCGCCGAACGCGGCTCCAACCCCAAGGTCAACACCATCTACGACGCCCTCGAATACTGCTCCAGCTCCCTCTCCGTCGGCTACACCAGCATCTTCCCCCAAACACCGCTGGGCAAACTCGTCGCCACCTTCCTCATGACCTACGGCCCCGCCCTCTCCGGCGCCATGATCGACGGCCCCAGGAAAAAACCCGTCGACGATTCCAACCAGGCCATCCTCACCACCCTCCAATCCATCCTCACCGAGTTGCGCACCAAGTCCCCCTGATCCCTACCCAACCCCCCCTCGTCCCCGTCATTCTCCTCCCTCCCATCTTCGTGGCCCTTCGTGCCTTCGTGTCTTCGTGTTTCCGTCCCCCCCTTTCCCCCTGCCCCTCACGCCTTCCGCCGCCGCACCATCGCCTGGAAATACTGCAACGCATTGTTCGAAATCCCCACGCACAATCCCCCCTGCGGCTCCCAGCCATCCTTAATATGCTTGTTCACCGCCGTCTCCAGCAGGTACAACGCCTGGTTCGAAATCAGGTGATACTCCATCGCCCCCGCCAGGTCCTTCTGCTCGTTCTTCTGCCCGTCATACGTGTGCGCCGAATCCGCCGGCGACTGCGCGCTCAGCGTGATCTTCCCATGCGTCGACGCCGGCTTCGTGAACTCCGGCAGCGGCTCCGGCGACGCCGCCTCCGGCATCCGGTTCAGCGCATCTTCCACCGGCGTGATGCTCGCCACCAGGATCCCCCGACCCACCGCCTGAAACTCCGCCTCCTCCCGCGTGTTCGCCATCACCGTCACTTCCACGTCGTCCCCCGACTCCTTGTCCGCCCCTACAACCGCAAAGCGCATACGAACACTCCTTCACGCAGCCAGCTTCAGCCGCACGCCAATTCCATCCTGCCGCAACCGCGCAGCCCCCTCCACCGGGAGCCACAATCCCAGACATGTGCCCCCCAGTATACCAAATCGGCAAAACCACCAATCCCCCATCACCCCTCTTCCGAATTCCCCGCCGGCACGAACTCTCCCGCTTTTGTGCATCCCCCTGGGGCAGTAGCCTTTTTCCCGCAGTTCGGCACCCCATAACCTGCGCGAGCCAGCCCGCAGGCAAACAATGTGCATCGAATGCGTTTGCCCCACCTGAGACTCGAAGGATGGTACCTACGTCAGAAATGGGAGAAGCGACATGCGACTTTCCAAGCCCCTCTGTTCTTCCGCGATGTTTCTCATCGTCCCCCTGCTTGCCTCACCGCTCCATGCCGCGGTCGTCAGCACCAGCGAAGTCTTCCATTTCTCCAGCGGACCCCAAAGCACCGGCACCCCCGTCTCTGGCTCATCCGCCAACTCCGGCGCTTCCTTCGCTGAAACCGAAGCCACCTACACCGGCGGCAACGGCAACCCCGCCGGTCTTGGCTACGTCCATAGCATCGCTCAATCCGTCGACGGCCTCGCCCCCAGCTTCCACATCTACACCCAGTCCCAGGGACAACCCGGCACCGACTGGATCCTCAGCGCCGCCAACGCCGTCCTCCAGGATTCCCTCACCCTTTCCGGCCCCGACGCCCCCAACGTCGCTTTCTTCAACGTCTCCACCAATCTTCACACGCTCTACACCAACACCACTCCCGGCAACGTCATCGTCGTCTCCTTGTCCCTCGGATCCAGTTCCGCGCACCTCAACGTCACCCAGAGCGGCGACTACCTCATCACCGGCAACAACGCCGCATACACGGGCCAACCCCTCTCGCTCTTCTTTCAAACCCTTGTCCAATCCGTAGGCTACGCTGCCGCCGACGCCACCCACGCCAACTTCACCAGCATCGACGCCACCGTCGCCAACCACTACGCCCCCAACCCCGACGGCACGATCACCGAATCCGGACCCCTCACATTCTCCTTCTACGATTTCAACGGCAACCCCCTCTCCAACGTCACCGTCACCGGCGCCTCCGGCTTCTCCTACACCGCCACCACCCTCGCCGTACCCGAACCCGCCTCCCTCGCCCTCCTCACCCCCACCCTCCTCCTCATCCGTCGCCGTCTTACCCGCACCCCCATCCGCGAATAACCCGCCCCTCACCCCCGCCACCCCGAACCGCCACTTCAAACGTTTCGCGTTTCGCGTTTCATGTTTCGCGTTTCCCCCCAACCGTCACCCCCACCACCCCGCCTTCCTTCCGATCCTGTCGCGCCAACTGCCCGCATGCCGCCGCAATCTCCCGCCCCCGGCTCTTCCGAATGTGCGCATTCACCCCCGCGCTCCGCAAAATGTTCTGAAACGCAAACACCGTCCCCCCGCTTGGCCGCTTGAACGCCAGCTCCGGCACCTCGTTGTAATAAATCAAATTCAC
>JBEHXY010000360.1:0-4392 GCA_048498455.1 Planctomycetota bacterium
TCGTAGGCGAGCTGGAGGGCCTGGGGGTTGGACCAGGAAGCGACGGTGTCGCGGGTGGCGTAGATGGCGACGCGGAAGTTTTTGTAGTTGTGTGGCGCGCGCTGGGTGGCGGGGGGATCGGCGGCGCGGAGCGCGGCGGTGGTGGAGACCAGGGCGAGGGCGGCGAGGGCGCCGGCGAGACGGTTGCGCATGGGATTCACCTGTGTTGGCTGGAAGTGGAAAGGAGTTGTATTAGAACCGCGGGCGACGGGCGGTCAAGGGAGTGCCGCGGGGTTCGTCGGCGGCGCGGCGGATGGCGCTGTTGCCGCGGCAGAACCGGCGGGGGGTGCGGCGGCGGGCGTGCCTTGTTTCCAGAAGCGGGAGGTGATCCAGCGGATGGTGAAGTAGAAGACGGGGGTGAAGATGAGGCCGAAGAAGGTGACGCCGATCATGCCGGCGAAGACAGCGGTGCCGATGGCCCAGCGCATTTCGGCGCCCGCGCCGGTGGCGTGGACCAGGGGGAACACGCCGAGGATGAAGGCGAAGGAGGTCATCAGGATGGGGCGGAGGCGGAGGCGTGAGGCTTCGACGGCGGCCTCGCGGAAACTGCGGCCGTGCTCTTCCTGCTGGCGTGCGAACTCGACGATGAGGACGGCGTTTTTGGCAGAGAGGCCGACGAGCACGACGAAGCCGATCTGGGTGAAGATGTTGTTGTCGAGGCCGCGGATCCAGGTGCCAAAGAGCGCCGGGAGCAGGCAGAGGGGCACGATGAGGATGATGGCGGTGGAGAGGGAGAAGGACTCGTATTCGGCGGAGTGGGTGAGCCAGACAAGCAGCACGCAGAGGGGGAAGATGAGGATGGCGGTGTTGCCGGCGAGCATCTGCTGGTAGGTGAGCTCGGTCCACTCGAATCGCATGCCGGGGGGAAGGTTGTCGTTGGCGAGCTGTTCCATGCGGGCGACGGCCTGGCCGGAGGAGACGCCGGGCGGCGCGGTGCCGTTGATCTCGGCGGCGTTGTAGAGGTTGTAGCGGCTGGTGCGCGCGGGTCCGGTGGATTGCCGGATGTCGGCGACGGCGCCCATGGGCACCATGCCGCCGGCGCTGTTGCGGGTTTTCAGCTGGGCGATGTCGGCGGCGGTGGCGCGGAAGCGGGATTCGCCCTGCGCGGTGACCCGGTAGGTGCGTCCGAGGTAGTTGAAATCGTTGACGTAGAGCGAGCCGAGATAGGTTTGCAGGGTGTCGAAGACGGAGGTGACGGGGATGTTCTGGGATTTCACCTTGGTGCGGTCGACGTTGATGTAGAGCTGCGGGACGTTGGCGCGGAAGGTGGAAAAGAGGCCGGTGACTTCCGGCTTGCCCTGGGCGGCGGCGATCACGCGATCGGCGGCGGCCTGGAGGTCCTGGGGCGAGGCGCGGCCGGAGCGATCCTCGATCTGCATGCGGAAGCCGCCGGCGTTGGAGAGCCCGCGAACCGGGGGCGGCGGGAAGACGACGACGAGCCCCTCCTGGATCTGCCGGTATTGGGCGTTGAGTTTTCCAAGGATGGCGTTGGCGGAGAGCTCCGGGTGGCCGGCGCGTTCGGAGAAGTCTTTGAGGATGACGAACATGGAGCCGGCGTTGGACTGGTTGGTGCCGGAGATGAAGGAATAGCCCGCGATGGCGAAGGTGGCTTTGACGCCGGGGGTGTTGTCGGCGACGTCGATGACGCGGTGCATCACCTCGTCGGTGGAATAGAGGGAGATGGCGTCGGGCATCTGGAGATTGACGACGAGGAAGCCGGTGTCCTGCAGGGGGATGAACCCGGTGGGCACGGTTTTGAAGCCGAGATAGGTGAGGTAAATGAGGCCGGCGTAAACGAAGAGCAGGACGACGGAGAGGCGGAGCGCGTAATGGACGAGGCGGGCGTAGAGGGCGATGGAGCGGTCGAGGAGCCAGTTGAATCCAGCGAAGAACCAGCCGACGAGCAGGTTGATGGCGCGCTGCAGGAGATCGGGCCGGGCGTGGTGCGGGCGCAGCAGGATGGCCGCGAGGGCGGGGCTGAGGGTGAGGGAATTGAAGGCGGAGAGCAGGGTGGAGGCGGCGATGGTGAGGGCGAACTGGCGGTAGAACTGGCCGGTGATGCCGGAGATGAAGGCGGTGGGGATGAACACGGCGGAGAGGCCGAAGGCAATGGCGATGACGGCGGGGGTGACTTCGTCCATGGCGCGGAAGGAGGCTTCGCGCGGGGGCAGGCCCTGCTCGAGCCAGCGCTGGACGTTTTCGACCACGACGATGGCGTCGTCGACCACGATGCCGATGGCCAGCACGATCCCGAAGAGCGAGAGGTTGTTGAGCGAGAATCCCAGGAGGGCCATCACGGCGAAGGTGCCGATGAGCGAGACCGGGATCGCCAGCAGCGGAATGATGCTGGCGCGCCAGCTTTGCAGGAAGACCAGCACGACGACGACCACCAGGATGATCGCCTCGATGAGCGTGTGCAGGACGTCGCGGATGGATTCGCGCACGAACACGGTGGTGTCATAGGGGGTGGCGTATTCGAGGCCTTCGGGAAAGGTTTCCTTGAGCTGTTTCATGCGGGCGTAGACGGCGTCCGCGGTGGAGATGGAATTGGAGCCGGGAAGCTGGAACACCGCGATGCCGACGGCGGGCTGGCCATTGAGATAGGTGTTCATGCTGTAGTCGGCGGCGCCCAGCTCGACCCGCGCGACTTCGCGCAGGCGGGTGATGCGGCCGGCGGCATCGGTCTTGACGATGATGTTCTCGAACTCCGCGGGGGTGACCAGGCGGCCGAGCGTGTTGACGGTGAGCTGGAAGTCGGCGGCGCCGCGCGGCAGGGGCGGCGCGCCGACCACCCCGGCGGCCACCTGCACGTTCTGCTCGCGCACGGCGGCGACCAGGTCGTCGGTGGTGAGCTGGCGGGCGGCGAGCTGCTGGGGATCAAGCCACAGGCGCATGGAAAAATCGCGGGCCCCGAAGATGGTCACATCGCCCACGCCCGGCAGCCGCAGCAGCTGGTCGCGCAACTGCAGCAGGGCGTAGTTGCTCATGTACAGCGTGTCGTAGCGGCCGGTGGGGGAATAGAGCTGCACGACCAGGGTGATGTCGGGGGAGCTCTTGCGCACCACCACGCCGGAGCGCGTGACTTCCTGGGGAAGCTGCGGCTGGGCGATGGCGACGCGGTTCTGCACCTGGACCTGGGCAGTGTCGAGATCGGTGCCGACCTGGAAGGTGATGGTCAGCCGGTAGGTGCCGTCGTTGCTGGCCTGCGAGGACATGTAGAGCATGTTCTCGACGCCGTTGACCTGCTGTTCGATGGGCGCGGCGACGGTGCTGGCGACCGTCTCGGCATTGGCGCCGGGATAATTGGTGGAAACGATCACGGTGGGCGGAACGATGCTGGGATATTGCGCCACCGGCAGCTGAAACAGGGACACGGCGCCGGCGATGATGGTGACGATGGAGAGGACCATCGCAAAGACCGGCCGGTCGATGAAGAACCGGGCGATGTTCATCAGCGTTGCCCCCCGGCGGCGGGCTGGTTGGCGTTCTGGGTGCCGCCGCGGGCGCCCTCGGGGGTGTTCGGGGGGGTCTGGCCCGGGGGCATGCCGGTGCCGGCGGCGGATCCCTGGACGGCGCCGGGCGCGCTCGGGGCGGAAGCGGGAGCCGCAGCGGGTGCAGAAGTGGCGGCGGAGGGAACGGGCGTGTTGGCCGCCGGGCCCGCGGGCATCGGCGCTTCCTGCGGCTGGACCTTCATCCCGGGCCGGGCGTACATCAGGCCTTTGACGATCACCCGTTCGTCGGCGGTGACGCCCTGGGTGACGATCCGGAAACCTTCAAAGAGCGGACCGGGGGTGACGGCGTGGTACTGCACGGTGTCGCTGCCGTCGACGGTCAGCACGTAGCGGGTGTTCTGGTCGGCGAGGATCGCAGTGTCGGCGACCAGGATGGCGTGGGGGACCTGGTCGCCGGCGATGCGGATGCGGGCGAACATGCCGGGCGTGAGGAAGCCGTCGGGGTTGGGAAACACGCCGCGGACGCGGAGGGTGCCGGTGCCGGGGTCGACGCGGTTGTCGACGAAATCGATGGAACCCTCGTGGGTGAATTCCTGTTCGTCGGCGAGGGCCATGGTGCAGGGGATGCGGGACTCGCGGGCGCTGACGCGGCGGTGCTCGCGGATCTGCTTCTGGTAGCGCAGGACGGCGGATTCGTCGACGTCGATGTAGCAGTACATCGGATCGACCGAGGTGATGGTGGTCAGGAGGGTGGGCGAAGCGCCCGCGCCGCCGCCGCCGGTGATCAGGTTGCCCGGCGTGACGAGCTTGCGGCCGATGCGTCCGGCGAGCGGCGCCGTCACGCGGCACCAGTCGACGTTGAGCCGGGCGGCGTCGGCGGCGGCCTGGGCGGTGGCCAGCG
>JBEHXY010000361.1:0-4382 GCA_048498455.1 Planctomycetota bacterium
TGCTGTCGGGGCTGGCGGTGTGGTCTTACATCCGGATTGCGTACGAGCGCTATCGGGCGGACGAGCGGGCCACCGCCGCGCTTGCGGCCGAGGAAAAGGCGACCCGCGCCTACAGGGAGATGGACGTTCAGCAGCAGGCCATTGTGGATGCGTGGGATGCGGCGCTGAAGGAGCACGAGCGTGCGGAGGGCATGACGCTGCGCGCGGACACGCAGCAGGAGGCGGCGTTCTCGTCGGGGGAACGAGCCAAACGTGCCATCGCGTACGCGCTGGCGTCGGCGCAGCGGGTCAAGGAAGCGTCGGAGCAGCAGGAACTGGCGGCGGCCGGCGAGAAGAAGGCGCTGGAAGCGCTTCGGCAGCAGGAAGCCACCATCACTTCGGCGAGGGACGCGGCGACGGCGGCGGAAAACCGCGCCGTGGCGATTCGCAGTCTCGCCGAGCGCGAAGTCCTGGAGCGCACGGTGAGCCTTTATGATGCAGACCTGAGCCTTGCGGCTGCATCCCTGGGCGATCCGACGGCGCTGGGCCGCGCGCGTTCGTATCTCGACAAGTGGCGCTACAGCCAGCCCGATCTGCGGGGCTTTGAGTGGTTTCAGGTGGAGAAGCTCACACATCCCGAAGCGCTGTCGATGCGCAGCGCGGGAAACCTGCTGGCGTCGGTTTCCTGGTCGCGCGACGGCAAGAAGATCGCCGCCAGCGGCTCGACCAACCCGCTGCGGATCTGGGATGCCGCGACGGGCCGGGAGCTGGTTTCGATTCCTCTTCCCAATGGGGCGGACGCGCCCTGCGTGGCGTTCAACGCCGATGGCTCGATGATCGCTGCTCCGATGGGCCTGAATCTCTGCATTTTCGACGCTGTCACCGGCGCGAGACTGCAGGCCTTGCCGAACCACCAGGACAGCGGACGCTGCTATGCGCTGGCCTGGAGTCCTGATGGAAAGAAGGTCGCCGCCGGGGATGGGCACAGCGTCACGGGGTGGGATGCGGCAACCGGCAAGGTGGTGTTCCACCTGGCGCAGGATGACCTGGTCCTTTCGCTGGCGTGGAGCCCTGATGGTCAGCGCCTGGTGGACGGGAATTGGGACGGCAAGATCCACATCTGGAACATCGCCGGCTCGCGGATTGAGCACACGATCACTTCCGGGACTTCGGCGGTGCGTGCGATCGCCTGGAGCCCGGATTCCGCGCGGGTCGCCAGCGGCGACGAGGCGGGCAACTTCCACGTGTGGAATGCCGGCACGGGCGCTTCGATCACGTCGCAGTCGCTCAACGTGGGGATTCACGCGGTCGCGTTTCACCCGGGGGGCATTCGCGTGGCGGTGGCGATGTTCAACAACGTGATTGAGTTACTCGATGCGCGGACGGTGCAGCCGCCCCTGCAGACGATTGGCGGCCACGCGGGGGCGGTGACTTCCCTGTGCTGGAACACTCAAGGCACGGCGCTGGTTTCCGGTTCGGAGGATGGGACGGTCAAAGTGTGGGACTTGAAAGCCGATGCCGCGGACTCGTTTTTTAAAGGCCATTCGGCGGGCATCAACGACGCCTACTGGCGTCCGGACGGCGAGCGGCTCCTCACGGAGTCGAACGATGGGACCGCCCGCATCTGGGACGCCCACACCGGCAAGGAACTGCGGCAGCTCAAAATCACCCCGGCCCTGCGCAGCGCGGTCTGGAACCCCGACGGCAAGCAGCTGGCCACCGGACAAACGGACGGCTCGCTGCGCGTCTGGAACGCGGAGACCGGCGCCCAGATCAGCTATTCGAAGAGCCTCAATGATTGCCGGATAATTGCGTGGACGTCGGATGGCAAGCTGCTGGCTTCGGCGGGTCCGGATGACATTCTTATCCAGGATTCATCGGGCGCGGTGATCGCCAAGATCGCCACCAAGGGCATGCCGACGCGCCAAGTGGCATGGAATCCGGACAATTCGCTGCTGGCGTGCGCGTATGGGGCGGCCATTTACGTCTACGAGCCACACGCGAATCCCAAGGCCGTGGTGGTCAGGGGATTGCCGGGCGCCACGCGCGCGGTGGCGTGGAGTCATGACGGCAAGCGCCTGGCCATCGGGGCGGGGCCGGGGCTGATATCGCTGTGGGATTATGAGAACCAGAAGGAAATCGGACGGCTGCATGGGCACACGCTGGAAGTGCGGCACGTGGAATGGAGTCCTGATGACAGCCGCATTCTCAGCGGCGATGGGGCGTCGACGCGCATGTGGGACACGCGCACGCTGCACGAAGTGATGATCACGGAAGGGTGCGCCTTTGCGACCTGGTCGCCGGATGGGACGCGCCTGGCGGCGATTCGACCGGACGCCACCATGGAGGTTGTGGATGTCGCGCCTGCGTATGCCGCGGAGCTTTCGTCCGGAGCGCTTCCGTTCCTCAACAAGCGACTGGGGGAAAAGCCCAATGACCGGGATTTGCTGCTGGCCCGCGCCCGCACGTTTGCCTCGCAGGGGAAGTGGCAGCAAGCGGCGGATGATCTGACGGCGTGCCTGAAGGCGCCGGGGAGCCCGCAAGCGATCGCGGCCGCGTGCTGGGCGTGGCCGGTGAATCCCAACGACACGCCCATCGATCCGCTGCTGGACACCAACCTCGATCCCACGAAGGCGCCGGCGTCGGCCACGCTGGACCCGTTCCGCGGACACTGGTTCTTCGCGCCGCTGGATCAAAACGGTTATATGGACCTGGAGTCGATCGCCAACCGTGAACACCACACGCTGTTTCTGGCGGCACGGGTGTTTTCCGCGGGCGTTCAGAAAACCGAGGCGCTTTTCGAAGGGCAGATTTCGCGGTGCTCCGTCAATGGTGCGCTGGCGCAGCTTCCCGATCCGTCCGATGGGTTGAACACGCGGCGGATTCCGGTGACGCTGGCGGCGGGGTGGAATTCGGTCGTGCTGGAAATTCCCGAGGCCGGCACGGCGCAATTCTTCCGCCTGGTCGTCAATCCTGCGGCCGGCAGCGCCAAGTGACCTCATCGGTGCACAGCTTCGGAGTCGTCATGCCACCCGTTTACGCACAGCCCATCGACCACATGGAAATCCGCGGTCCCGACGGATCGGTTCGCCAGATCCCGATTTCCGGAACGCGGATGGTCGTCGGGCGGGCGCCGCAGTGCGAGATTCGCATCGACTTCGACCTCATCTCGCGGCAGCACGCGGAGTTCATCCACGATCCCTTCGGCCGCTGGTGGGTGCGCGACCTGGGCAGCCGCAACGGCGTGAAGATCAACGGGATCAAGCTGCCGGAAAAGGAGATCGGGCCGGGCGACGTCATCCGCATCGGGAAGTTCGAGGTGCGGCTGCGGCCGCGGCCCAGCGTCCGCTTCGCTGAAGACCTGGGGACGGTCGCGGAGGCGTTGACGGCGGACACGGATGTCGCGCTCAAGACACTTGATGAAGACGCCGTTCCCAGCATCACGGCGGCGCATCTGACGGGCTTGATGGACCTGGGCAAGACGCTGGCGGCCGCGGGCGATCCTGATGCACGACGACTGGCGCTTTGCCAGGCGCTGGTGCAGCCGAACTTCGGGGGGCTGGCGGCGATGGTGCTGCGCGCCGGGGCCTCGCCGGACGACCTGCAGGTGCTCTGTCCGCCGGTGTTTGGCCCCGGCGGCCCGAAGCCTTATTACGTCTCGCGGACGCTGCTTCGGGGGCTGCGCGCGGCGAAGGGGCCGGTGCTGGGCAGCAACGCCGGCGCGACGATCGACCTGCTGAAGCTGTCGCTGGACAAGAGCGTCATGCCGATCGCGGGCATCGCCTGCCCGCTTTCGGAGGAGCTCGACGAGGTGCTGTACGTCGCGCTGCCGCCGGAATACGCCTCCATGGAATGGCTCAACCTGGCCGCGCTGGCGGCGACGCAGTGGCGCAACGGCGAGGCGGTCTGGCGGGAGCGGGTGCGTGCGGCGCAGCACCAGGCGATCGAGCGCGAGCTGCTGGAGGCGCGGCGTATTCAGCAGCGGTATCTGCCGATCGTCGCCCCCATTTCCGGCTGCCGGTGGTCGCTGCGGGTGGAACCCTGCCAGTGGGTGGGGGGCGATTATGCGGACCTTCTGACGCTGCCCGATGGCCGCGTTTATGCGGGCGTCGCGGATGTCTGCGGCAAGGGACTGCATGCCGCGATGACGGGGGCGAGCCTGCACACGCTGATCCGCGTGCTGCTGCCGGGGGTTTCCTCGCTGAAGGAGCTGGTCGTGCGGGCGAACGATTATCTGCGGCAGTTTCTTCCCGACGGGTCGTTCATCACCATGTCGGCGCTGTTGACCAATGCGGATCGTTCGACCGCCGAATATTTCAACGCGGGACATCCGGCGCCGTTCCTGATCCAGCGCGGGGATGTTTCGACGCTGCCGGACGCGGAGAATATTCCGCTGGGGCTCA
>JBEHXY010000362.1:0-4381 GCA_048498455.1 Planctomycetota bacterium
GGCGGGTCAGCGGGGGATGGTTTTGCGGAAGTCGACGACCCACTTGGGGGTGACTTCGAGGAATTCCTCGATGATGTGGGTGCGGGAGAAGTAGTAGGCGGCGGTGAGGCCCTGGACGAGGATGGTGCCGCCGATGACGCCGCCGTAGAGGGCGAGGGAGATGTTCCAGGCCATGCGCTGGGCGTCCTTCATGTCGATGAACTGGGCGAGGTCGGGATCGGCGAAGGCTTTGCCGACGCCACCGCCCTTGGAGGCGACCCAGAGTTCGTAGAGGGAGTAGAGGATGACGATGGCGGCGAGGACGCCCTGGTTGAGAGCGAGGCGGCGGGGGGCTTTGACGTCGAATTTTCGGATGGCGGCGGCGTTGCGGAGGGAGGTGTAGGCGACGTAGGCGAGGCCGATGCCCAGGGGGAGAGTGATGATGTCGGAGAAGACGCAGAGGAAGCAGGTGAAGGCGAAAAAGGCGGTGAGGATGCCATCACCGTAGGCGACGTTGGCGACGCGGCGGATTTTTTTGGAGCGGAGGTCGGCGATCTTGATGGCGGTGATCTGGTCCATGGACATGCCGGCGGCGACGGAGGGGGAGAGGCCGGCGGGGATGGGCGGGACGCCTGGCGGTGGAGTGGGTGGCGGGGTGGGGGGCGTCGGTGGGGGAGGAGGTTGGGTCATGGGGGGATTATGCAGGAAGGGGGCTTCGCGGTCGATAAGGGTTTCGGATAGACTTTGGGGCTCATTATGAAAGCCGATGGAGCACGACATGTCGATTGAGCAGGAACTGGTGCGCGGAACGTGGCTGGTGACGGGCGGGTGCGGGTTTATCGGGTCGGAGTTTTTGCGGCAGGCGCACCGGCAGTTTCCGGAAGTGAAGCTGGTGAATGTGGACTCGCTGTCGTATGCGGCGAGCCCGGAGCGGGTGGCGGAGCTGGAGGGGAGCCCGCGGTATCGGTTTGTGAAGTGCGACATCTCGCGGGCGGAGGAGGTGGCGGCGGCGTTTGCGGCGTGCGCGGCACTGGGTGGGCAGGGGGGTCCGACGGCGGTGGTGAATTTTGCGGCGGAGAGCCACGTGGACCGATCGCTGTTCACGGGGTTGCCGTTTGTGATGGCGAACACGCTGGGGGTGCAGGTGCTGCTGGAGGAGGGTCGGAAGCATGTGGAGAAGGGGGTATTGAAGCGGTTCGTGCAGGTGTCGACGGACGAGGTGTATGGGGATGTGGAGGAGCCGCACCGTTCAGTGGAGACGGATCCGATTCGGACAAGCAGTCCGTATTCGGCGTCGAAGGCGGGCGGGGAGTTGCTGGTGCAGGCATTTGTACGGTCGTTCAGGTTTCCGGCGGTGATAACTCGTTGTTCAAACAACTATGGGCCGTGGCACTGGCCGGAGAAGATGATACCGTTATTCATTATGCGTCTGCTGGATGGCAAGAAGGTGCCGGTGTATGGGGATGGGATGCAGAAACGGGATTGGATTCACGTGGAGGATCACGCGTCGGGCATCCTGGCGGCGTTGCTGCGGGGGCAAGATGGGGAAATTTACAACTTCGACGGCGAGATCGAGATTGATAATTTGAGCCTGACGCGGAAGTTACTGTCGTTAGCGCAACGTGATGAAACGTTCATTGAATATGTTAAGGATCGACCTGGGCATGACCGGCGGTATGCGTTGGATTCGAGCAAATCTCAACGGGTTTTGGGGTGGCGTCAGAAGTGGACGCTGGAGGCGGGATTGAAGCAGACGTTCGACTGGTTTGTTGCACATAAGAGCTGGCTGGATAAGGTGTTGGACGAAGGATATCAAGCGTATTACAAGCAGCAGTATGGGGCGCGGTGAGGGGCGGGGGCGGGGAGGCCTTGGGGGAGGGGGCAGGAATTGCGCGTGGTGAGGTAAAGGTGAGAGAAAAGGTGGGGGAGGGGGGGGAGTCCGGTAACTTTCACGTCGCAGTGTCTCCATATATTTGTTTGACATAGGCGGTGGCTATCGGGTACTTCTAGGGCATACTGCTTTAGAGGGCATGATGCGCGCGAGGACAAGTCTTTGCGGTACCTGAAGATGAGGTTGCCGGGGATCGTCCGATAAGAGTGTGCTGACCAGTGGTGAAAAAGGTCGGCGCATGGGGCGCGAATCTTGTCGATACATCGAAGCGGGAATGCGCTGAGCATTCTTGCGAGGCAGTAGCCGGTGCAGTTCTTGGGCCGGCGAGTGGCAGGCGTAGGCGTGAAGTGCGTGGCGTAACGGAATGTGGGTTCCGGTGCGCCAACGAAGCGTTTGCGGCGTGTCAGTGCAACGTGGGCCAGTGGAAGGAAGTGTATGAGGCATCGGACGGGACTCGTTTCGCGGTCAGGATGGAACTCGGGCGGCAAGATGATGCGGCGATACGTGGCAGCACTGGCGGCGGTGGGGTTGGTGGGGTGGGGCGGCAGCGCGCGATGGGCGCTGGGGCAGGAGGGGGGCCAGGCAGTGGATCCGGTGAACGTGCGAGGGGCGGGTCAGAGCGCGCCGGCGGCGGCGGTGCCCGCGCGGCCGACGATTCCAGCGGCGCCGGTGAATCCGGCAATGAATCCGCCGGCGGTGACGCCCGCGGCTCCGGGCGGACCGACGGGGGCAAGCGGCGCGGTTGCGCCGGCGGCGTCGACGGGGGTTCCGGTGCAGGCGCCAGTGGCGGCGGGGGCTTCGGATCAAGTGGCGCCCGCGCCTGCGGGCGCGGCGGCGGTTCCGGCGGATCCGGGTGGGCAGGCGGTGGTGCCGGTGCCCGTGACGCCGGGGACGACGGTGCCTCCTGCGCCGGCGGTGGTGTCGCCCTCGACATCGGTGCCTCCGGCGCCGACCAATCCCCCACTGCCCGCTGCACCGGGGACGGACACGACGGCGACGCCGGCCGTGCCGACAACGCCGGCGGTGCCGCCGACGGACGCGACGGGCGTGGCGACGGCGACGACGGGTCCGGGCGGCGCGACGACGCGGCTGGCGGAGGGGGTGTATCCGTTGACGGGGGTGAAGGTCAATTATTTGAAAGAGCAGCCGCAGCAGCCGCCGGTGGACGAGCTGATGAACGCGGTGGTGGAGCTGGGGGTGAAGGGGGATGCGTACGTGGCGCCGCGAGATGGGGAGCAGCGGGTGAAGCTGCGGCTGGGGGATGTGGGCCGGGGAGAGATTCAGAAGATCCAGCGGAGCGGCATTGAGTCGCTGTACACGCAGATCGTGCACTTCTACAACGCGCGGGGGATCATCGGGGTGTACGTGGTGGTGGACGCGAAGGACATCGACGGGAACGACCGGGACATTCGTCCGGCGGACCGGACGACGCTGCAGTTCATCGTGGTGACCAGCGCGGTGAAGCAGGTGCGCACGGTGCTGACGGGGGACCGGGTGAAGGAAGACAGCCGCGTGGACGATCCGCGGCACCAGTTCATCAAGGACCGGTCACCGCTGAAGGCGACGCCGGGTTCGGACATGCTCAACAAGGACGAGCTGGACGAATACGTGATGCGTTTGAACCGGCAGCCGGGGCGGCGCGTGGACGTGGCGGTGTCGGGCGCGGGCGAGATCGGCGGGGTGACGCTGGATTACCTGGTGTCGGAGGCGCGGCCGTGGTACGTGTACGCGCAGCTTTCGAACACGGGGACGAAGCAGACGAACGAGTGGCGGGAGCGGTTCGGGGTGGTGGACAACCAGCTGACGGGTCATGACGACGTGTTCTCGCTGGACTATGTGACGGCGGGGTTCACGGCGTCGCACTCGGTGATCACGTCGTACGAGCTGCCGTTCTTCAGTTTCGACCGGCTGCGGTACAAGGTGTATGGCTCGTACAACGAGTTCGAGGCCTCGGACGTGGGGCAGAACAACGAGCAGTTCTCGGGGGACCAGTGGGTGGTGGGGAACGAGATGATTTTCAACGTGTTCCAGCACCGGGAGCTGTTCCTGGACCTGGTGGGCGGGGTGCGCGGGCAGGGCGTATCGACGAACAACGTGACGGCGCAGCTGGAGGGGCGGGCGACGTTCGTGGCGCCGTACGCGGGGATCCGGGTGGAGCGTGCGACGGACCTGGCGGTGACGACGGGGCAGGTCACGGTGATCGATTACATCTCGGGTGACGACCAGCGGTCGATCGAGGCGCTGGGTCGGGCGCAGCCGACGGAGAACCCGGTGGTGCTGCAGTGGGATTTTGCGCAGACGCTGTACCTGGAGCCGCTGCTGTTTCCGAACGCGTTTGCGGCGGGGAACAGCACGCTGGCGCACGAGCTGTATTTCGGGACGCGCGGGCAGTACTCGCCGAACCGGCTGTTCCCGCAGGTGCAGGAAGTGGCGGGCGGGTTGTATTCGGTGCGCGGGTATCCGGAGTCGATTGCGGCGGGGGACACGGTGGTGATCGGGTCGGTGGAGTAT
>JBEHXY010000363.1:0-4374 GCA_048498455.1 Planctomycetota bacterium
TAGGTGGCCATGTCGACGTTGACGGGGCAATCGTGTTTGCAGCCTTTGCAGGCGAGGCAGAGGTCGAGGGAGTCTTTGACTTCCTCGGATTTCCAGCCGTCGGGGAGGACGTCGCCGTTCATCATTTCCCAGAGGAGGCGTGCGCGGCCGCGGGTGGAGTGTTCTTCCTCGCGGGTGACCATGTAGCTGGGGCACATGGTCTGGCCCTGGTGGTTGCGGCAGGCGCCGATGCCGACGCAGCGGAGGACGGCGCGGGAGAAGGCGTTGCTGTCGGCGGGGTATTTGAAGTGGGTGGCGGGCTGGGGCGGGTTGTAGTCTGGGCCGAGGCGGAGGTTGTCGGTGATGGAGTAGGGGCGGACGACCTTGCCGGGGTTCATTTTGTCCTCGGGGTCCCAGATCTGTTTGAACTCGGCAAAGGCCTGGACGAGTTCGGGGCCGAACATTTTGGGGAGGAACTGGGCGCGGGACTGGCCGTCGCCGTGTTCGCCGGAGAGGCTGCCGCCGAAGGAGAGGACGAGCGAGGTGGCTTCGTCCATGAAGCGTTTGTAGGTTTCGACACCCTCGGCGGTGTAGAAATCGAAGGGGATGCGGCAGTGGACGCAGCCTTGTCCGAGGTGGCCGTAGAGGCTGGTGTCGTAGTCGTAGCGGTCGAGGAGTTTTTTGAAGGCGCGGAGGTAATCGCCGACGCGTTCGGGCGGGACGGCGGAATCTTCCCATCCTTCCCAGGTGTCCTTGTGGCCGGGGACCCAGGCGGTGGCGCCGAGGGAGCCTTCGCGGATTTCCCAGAGGATTTTTTCCTCGTGGGGTTTGTCGAAGAGTTTCATGGTGGGGGGATTGGGCTGCTTTTTGAGGGCTTCCATGCACTTTTTGGCGTTGCCATCGGATTCTTCGCGGGTTTCGCCGCCGAATTCGACGAAGAGCCAGCCGCCGCCGGGGGGAATGAGGTGGATGCCTTCGGCATGTCCGCCGCGCTGTTTTTCCCAATCGAAGAGGAGGCGGTCGACGCCTTCGCAGGTGGTGGGTTTGAACTTGAGGATTTCCATGACGTGGTCGCCGGCCTGGAAGACGTCGGGGTAGCCGAGGACGAGGAGGGAGCGCGAGGGGGGATTGTGGACGAGGTGGAGGGTGGCTTCGAGGATGGTGATGCAGGTGCTTTCGGTGCCGACGAGGGCGCGGGCGAGGTGAAAGCCTTTTTCGGGGAGGAGTTCGTCGAGGTTATAGCCGGAAACGCGGCGGGGAATTTTGGGGTAGCGTTCGCGGATGAGGGGGGCGTACTTGTCGCGGAGGCGTTTGAGATCGGCGTAGATCTGGCCGCGGCGACCACCGGCGGCGATGTATTGCTGGAGCTGGTCATCGCTGGTGGGGCCGACGCGGAGACGGAGGCCATCGTAGGTGAGGATTTCGAGTTCGTGGGTGTTGTCGCTGGTGCGGTAGCCGAGTCCTTCGTGGGTGCAGAGGTGGGAGTGGGAGCCGCAGGAGTTGTTGCCGAGCATGCCGCCGAGGGTGCAGCGGGTGTGGGTGGCGGGATCAGGGCCGAAGGTGAGCCCTTCGCGCGAGGCGGTGGAGCGGAAGTCGTCGAGGACGCAGCCGGGCTGGACGGTGCCGAGTTTGTGCTCGCGGTCGATCTTGAGGACGCGGTGCATGTACTTGGAGAAATCCATGAGGAGGGCGACGTTGCAGCATTGACCGGCGAGGCTGGTGCCGCCGCCGCGGCTGAGGAGGGGGGCATGGAATTCGCGGGCGAGCTGGATGGTGCGGATGACGTCGGCGGCATCGCGCGGGAGGACGACGCCGATGGGGACCTGGCGGTAGTTGGAGCCGTCGGTGGCGTAGAGGGCGCGGCTTCCGCGGTCGAAGCGGACTTCGCCCTGGATGGAATGCCGGAGGGCTTCGGCGAGGGCGTCGGCATCGACACCGGCGATGGAGCGGGTGTGCTGTTCGCGGTCCTGCCGGTCGAAGCGGTTGGATTCGCGGAGGGTGCGAAGGTGGACGAGGCTGGGCATGGCGGCTCCTGTGAGGTCGTGAGCAGGTTCAGGGGGTATGGAGGGCGGCGGCGCGTTCGTCGGCGAGCGGGAGGATGTGGCCGCCGTGACGGAGGACGGCGACGGAGGCGTCGCGGCCCTGTTTCTTGAAGGCGATGTCGATGGCGTGCTGGGCGTTTTTGGCCCAGACGAGGCCGAGCTTTTCCGCGTCTTTTTGTTTAACGCCGGGGGAGGCGATGATGCACTGGGCCTTGTCGATGATCTGGGCGACGTCGCCGAGGATGGCGACGCCGACGAGGTCTTCGACTTCGCCGCGCTGGACCATGGCGACAAGCTCGGCGTGGGGTCGGTAGCCGATTTCGAGGACATTTTTGTGGTTGCTGGCGACGCCTTCGGGGTTGGGGCTGACGAGGATGATGGTGCCGCCGTCCTTGACGGCCATGGTGGCGGCGTAGAGGCCCTTGGCGCTTTGCCAGAAGTCGCGGTCGGCGGGGTAGGAGTCGATGAGGACGATGTCGGCGCGGTGGGGCATGCGTGCGGCGCAGATTTCACGGGAGCGCTTGGCGCCTTCGCGGAAGGCGAGGCGGAAGTCACCGGCGAAACAGCCGGCGATGTTTCCGGCGCCATCGAGGACGACGTTGACGATGTAGTTAAGGCCGGCGATGTCGGCGGCTTCCTCCATGCGGAGGCGCATGGAGTTGTCGGGGAAGCCCATGACGGTTTCGCTCATCTGCATGCTGGCTTCCCACTGGTTGCGGTATTGCATTTCGGGGCCGGCGGCGCCGGGGAACATGATTTTGGCCCCCCCACCGAAACCTTTGACGCGGTGCGGGACGATGCTTCCAACGCCGATGACGAAGTCGGCGTCGGCGATGAGCTTGCTGGCGGTGACCGCTGTGCCGTCGCGGGTGCTGCCGAAGTAGTGGAGTTCCTTGTCGTTTTTCCAGTCGTGCTGCGAGACCCTGTATTTGCCGTGGAGTTTCCCGAGCTTTTTGGCGACTTCCTTTTCCTCCATTTTGCGGTGGGTGCCCTGGCAGGTGAGGAAGTGGATGCGGTCGTCCTTCACATCACCGGCATGGAGTTCGTCGATGAGGTGGGGGAGGATTTTGGCGGTGGGGGTGAAGCGGGTGGCGTCGTCGATGAGGAGGAGGAGGGATTGCTTGCCGCGGACGGCATCGCGGAGGAGCGGAGCGCCGATGGGGTGTGCGATTCCCTGGCGGAGTGCAGCTTCATCGTCGGGATCGGCGAGGACGGTGGGTCCCCAGACGCCGAGGAGGCGGTCATCGGGGACGTCGACGGGTTCGATGTTTTCATAGAGCGGGTAGGGGAAGGAGACGTTCATGGGAGCACTCGATTCGAGTTAGGCGAATGACGACAGAGGAATGGGGGCAAATATGAGACCGCCGCGCGGGCAAAAGCGTGTGCGTGCGGGAATCGGGGGAGGTTTCCGAGGGGAGCATCGGGGAATTTCCCGATGTCAGCGGGACGCGTAGCGCCGACAGCACTTCGGAATGAGACGGGATGACGGACCGGCAGCAACAATTGCAGCGGCCGGCGCGGAGCCGACCACTGCAGGGGCGAGAAGGGAAGCGTCTCCCGGGCGTCCCACGAGTCCCGGGAGGCGCTGCGTCAGTGATTGCTCGCGGTATGGTCGGAGGAGTTGTTGGAAGAACCGTGGTTGTTGCCACCGGAGCCCTGGGCGACCTGGCTTTGTAGTTGTTGGATGGAACTGGCGAGTTCCTGGCTGGCCTGGTGGGGGTCGACCGAGGAGCCGGAGTTGCTGGCGGTCTGGCGATTCTGCCGGCCGTTGTTCTGGTTGTTGTTCTGGTTGTTGCTGGAGCCGTTCTGCTGGCCAGAGGGGCTGATCAGGTGTTCGGAGGCGAGGCTCGCGTCCTGGACGGCCTTGATGCTGTTCTGGTCGGGGCTCTGGCTGCTCCAGGCGAGGGCCTGCTGTAAGGAGTTGGCGGCGGATTCGAGGGCATGGCCGGCTTTCACCTGGTGGTTGGCTTTGAGCGCCTGGTCGGCCTTGTTCTGGAAGAAATCAGCGAGGGCGAGGTTGGCCTTGGCGAAGTCCTTCGAGAGCTTCTGGACGTCGGACTGGTTGCCGTTGCCCTGGAGGTTTTTGGCTTCGCTGCGGAGCTGGTCGGCGCAATTGGAGAGGGAGCTGGACTGGGACTGCTGGTTGCCGTCGGCGGAGAGGCCGTCGATGTAGGTGGCGGCGATGTTGAGTTCGGCGGAGGCCTTTTTGCTGTCGTTTTGCCGGAGGTCTTCGATGGCGCGGAGGAAGTGGTTCTGCGGTTCCTGGGCCATGAGATAGACGACGTTGTCCTGGATGAGGACGAAGCCTTCGGGGGAATTCTGGTTGGAGGACTGGCCGCTTTGGGAGCTGTGG
>JBEHXY010000364.1:0-4353 GCA_048498455.1 Planctomycetota bacterium
GACGGCGTCGCCGGTGAAGCCTCGGAAGCTCAAGGCGGTGGTGGAGCGTGCGCCGGGGTCGATGACGGTGCGTTTTCACACGAAGCAGTTCGGGCCGGGGTGTTTCCTGGTGTTGTGGCTGACGGGGTGGACGGTGGGGTGCGTGGTGTTGGCGGTGAAGCTGGCGACGGATCTGACGGTTTATCACGCTTTGTTCGCGCTGCCGTTCTGGGCGTCGTGGTGGTTCGTGGCGTACCAGGTGAACCGGATGTTTTTTACGCACGAGGAGCTGACGCTTTCGGCGGGCGGGCTGGCGGTGGGGGGGTGGACGCGGATCACGCGGTGGCAGCGGCGGGCGCCACTGGAAGAGGTGAAGGGTTTTGAAGCGCGCGAGTGGATGGATGAGGGGGTGCGGCAGGGGGCCTTGCGGATGGAGATGGTGGGGCAGCCGATCGAGGTCTTCGAGGGGATTGAACTGGACGAGGCGGCGTGGCTGGCGCACGAATATGGGGAGTTGCTGGTGCAGTTGCGGCCGGTGGGGGTGTTGGAGGCGCAGGCCGTTGCTGCAGCGCATGTGTATCCGGAGGTGCTGCGGATAGCGGACGGGGGGAAGGGCCTGCCACCGACGCCGCCGACGGACACGGTGTGGGCGCGGCAGGACGGGTATGGGGATGTGGGGTTTGTGTGGCGGGACCGGCTGAGCATTGCGGGGGTGCTGATGACGGGATTTCTGATGGTGTTCTGGGATTGCATCGTGCTGCTGTTTGTGGGGGCGTTGTTCGGATTTTTTCCGCAGGACCGGGTGCCTGGCCGGGGTGAATGGTGGGGGCTGTTTGTGTTTTTGATACCGTTCGAAGTGATCGGGGTGGTATTTGTGGGGGTGTTCCTGAGGATGGTGCTGGCGCCGGTGCATCGGATCACGTGGCGGTTCGGGAGGGGGGAGGTGGAGCGGTCGACGACGTGGGGGGTGTTCACGCGGACGAAGAAGTATGGGGGGGCGGAGGTGGAGCGGCTGGAGATTCGGGATGATGCGGGTGGAACGGGTCGGGGGATCCGGGCGGTGGGGAGGGCGGACTTTCCGGCGTTTCGGCTGCTGGTGGTGGACCGGGAGAATCAGGAGGTGTGCTCGGTGGGGGGGCTGACGGAGGGGGAAGCGCAATGGATCGGGCAGACGGTGGCGGCGTTTTGGCGGGGGTAGGGGGTGTTGGGAAATGGTCCTTGCTCCGGCGGAGCGGCAGCGGGTAGGCTGGGGGTTTGTATTCATTTCGTTTTATGTGTTGGGGAGAAGTTATGAATGTTGGGCGGCGGATTTCTTTGCGCGTGGCGGCGGTGGTGGTTGGGGCGGCGGTGGTGTCGGCGGGGGCGTTTGGGCAGGCGACGCCGCGGGCGGGCGGGGCGGCGGGTGGAACGGCGGGGCGGGGTGGGATTGGTGCGGCGACGCGGCCGGGGCTGAGTGCGGGGGCGGCGGCTCCGTTGCCGGAGGGGTGGGAGGAGATTGACCAGCGGCTGGTGTTTCTGACGGTGCAGTTGTCGACGGTGGAGTCGGCGATTGAGGCGACGAACAAGGCGCTGCGGACGAGCGGGTATCAGCAGGCGATCAAGCAGGCGGCGGCGGACCAGGCGCGGCAGAACAACCAGGCGATGGACCGCAACGGCGGGGGGCCGGTGCCGTGGCAGGAGTTTTACGGGAAGACGGCGGAGCGATTTTTCTATCATCCGACGGACGGGAACACGATCACGGTGAACCCGTTGCCGATCGGGCAGCGGCCGCCGCAGTTCGATTACATTTACCGGGCGAACGAGCAGAACCGGCAGAAGGCGGAGCAGGACGCGGCGAAGCTCGGGGGGAAGATCGAGGACCTGCTGGATTACCGTCGGAAGCTGGAGACGGAGCAGGCGGCGTTGTGGTGCAAGGTGGCCTTCCGGGGGGTGGCGACGATGGATTTGCCGGCGCGGCCCTTGTATCGGCTGGACTTGTCAGCGCCGCGGAGCGATGAGGCGTCCAAGCAGGAGGTGGAGGCGGCGAAGGCGTCGACGACGTTTTTGCTGGCGATCAACAGCGAGCTGGGGCAGGCGGTGAAGTCGCTGGATGAGGATTCCAAGACGACGCTGGAGCACCTGCTGCAGGTGA
This sequence comes from Planctomycetota bacterium, assembly GCA_048498455.1. Classification (GTDB taxonomy): domain Bacteria; phylum Planctomycetota; class Phycisphaerae; order WQYP01; family WQYP01; genus CALCHA01. The sequence goes on from JBEHXY010000364.1 coordinate 2,111, forward strand.
CGACGACAGCGCGGGCGGATTTGCAGACGAAGCTGTTGAAGCAGACGACGCTGGCGGAGGCGCTGTCGAACCCGCGGACGCCGCTGGGGCAGTTCAGCCGCTCGGCGAAGCGGCTGGAGGATTCGGCGCAGAACCTGGTGGACGCAGCGCGGCTGGCGGCGGATGCGGATTCGCGGGACGACCAGGCGGGGAAGCAGAGTTTCCGGGGGCAGTTCCAGCAGATGGTGTTTGATTATGCGGCGTCGGTGGCGACGGCGGATGCGGCGTTCACGAAGGCGGCGGGGGAGTGGAAGCTGACGCCGGCGGCCAAGCCCGCGGAGGCGGCAGCGCCGGTGGATGCTTCGGTGGATGCGATCGGGCCGCGGCTGGATGCGGCGAAGTCTGCGGCGACGCGGGAGAAGGCGGCGGCACGGCGGGCGTTCGTGGCGGCGATCGATGCGCGGCTGAACGATGCGGCGGACGCGGGGAGCCTGGAGCGGGTGCAGGCGCTGGAGAGCGCGAAGTTGAAGGCGGCGCACGATGGGTCGCTGCCGGAGGATTTGCATGATGCGTCGCTGACGGCGGCGCAGGGGACGATGAACAGCGCGGTGGAGGCGGCGAACACGAAGCTGGTGGCGGCGTACCGGGAGGCGATCAGCAGCTACACGAAGGCGCGGCGCATATCGGAGGCGCAGGCGGTTCTCGATGAACTCAAGGCGTCGGGGCTGCAAGCTGGGGAGGGGGTGGCTTCGGGGGGGACGCCGGCTGCGGGGGCGGCGGGCGGGAGCGCGGGAGCGGTGGCGACGGGCGGGTTTCCGGCGCCGGTGCTTCCCCATGGGCGGCTGGAAGTGGATTTGCCGGCGCCGGTGGATGAGGTGGTGCTGGCGAATTCGGGGCGGTACCTGCTGCTGCATTTGAAGAAGCTGCAGCAACTGGCGGTGTTCGACATCAGCCAGGCGAAGGTGCTGAAGTACATTCCGCTGCCGAGCAACAACATCTCGATCGCTGGGACGTCGAAGAAGTTTTTCCTGGGATTGCGGGACCTGCGGCAGTTGCAGCGGTGGGATTTGACGAAGCTGGAGCAGGAGTTGTCGGTGCCGGCGCCGGAGGGGGGCGTGAACAAGATCGCGGCGAGCCCGTCGACGGCGGGACCGATTCTGATGATCGGTGCGACGGTGAAGCGGTTCTGGACGGTGAATCCCAACACGCTGGTGGCGACAAAGTTTCCGTCGAAGAACTGGGGGACGGACGGGTCGGCGTGGGGGCCGGCGAATATTCATGTGTCGTACGATGGGAGCACGGCGATCGCGTGCGGCGGGGGCTGGGCGGGGATCGAGGTGGCGTCGCTGCGGGGCGGGGCGGTGGTGAGCGAGCATGAGGGGGGGTATGTGAATGGGGACACGTGGGTGGCGGGGAACGGGTCGCTGGTGTTTCCGAACGGGGGCGGGATTTTGCGGAATGATCTGGAATCGAAGGTGACGGGGATCGATGGGACGCCGTTTCCGGCGGACGATGTAGCGTTCTCGCTGGCGTTTCGGCAGGAGGCCAAGAAGCCGGAGCTGGTGCTGTACAGCAACGGGGATCCGCGGCCGCTGATCACGATTCGGGATTTGCCGGAGCTGGGGAAGAAGTCGGCGTTGCCGTGGCCGGAGCGGGTGCACCTGATTCCGCGGGCGAAGACGCTGCTGACGGTGGGGGAGGGGGGCGATCGGCTGATCCTGCGGAGTTTCGACCTGGCGGAATCGCTGGCGGGGGAGGGGATTGATTACCTGTTTGTGGAATCGTCGCCGGAGACGTCGGCGGAGCGCGGGGTGCGGTACAGCTACAAGCTGGTGGTGCAGTCGCGCAAGGGGCAGGTGAAGACGGAGCTGCAGTCGGGGCCGAAAGGGATGAGCCTGTCGGCGGATGGGGTGCTGACGTGGGCGGTGCCGACGCGGGTGGATGACACCAAGCCGATGGTGATTGTGAAGGTGTCGGATGCGTCGGGGCAGACGGTGTTTCACAGCTTTACGCTGGAGGTGGGCGATCCGGGGTCTTCGAAGCGATGAGGGGGGTTGCGGGACGGTTGAGTCGTGGTTGGCGGGGGAAGAATCGGGGTGGGGTGCGGGGTGGGGGCATTGACCGGGGTTCGTGGCGCGGTTAAAGTTCAGGTGCCTTGGAAGGCCAGAGATTGTGGCTGGAAGGGGCATTTATGGCAGAGTTAGGCCCGATTACACGGCTTATCGTTGATACGGAATACGGCAAGATGGCTGGATTCCGGTTTT
>JBEHXY010000365.1:0-4351 GCA_048498455.1 Planctomycetota bacterium
CACCAGCTCACCGAAATCCTCTTCAACTTCTGCCTCAAGGACCGCCGCTCGCGCATCGAACTGCGTAACCGCACTGAGCGCCTCTCCGATTATTTCGACTGGTCCAACCTGATCACCCACTACAACGACGCCCACAAGCTCGCCATGCAGCGCAAGGCCGGCGTCACCATTTAAGGCCTTTGGCCGGTAAACGACCGATAAATGACGGCCTTTTCCGCCGCTGCGCCCTGCCCCTTCGGCGTCTTCTTATCGATTACATAGCTCCATCCGATGATTCCCGGGAGGGCGATCCTTTCGGGAGCTCCTTACGAAACGCCGGCTGCTCAACATCTCCGCCGCACTCTCTGCCCTGCTCTTTGTCGCGGTCTGCGCATCCTGGATCCGCGGCTACTTCGCTTACGACACCTTCGGCTACTGGCACACCGACTGGACCGAGCACCCCTTCACCCACGACAACCTCGCCATCGCCTCCAGCAACGGCCAGTTCCTCCTCCGCACCAACCACCTCTCCATGCCCATGGATGTCTTTGCCCCCGACAAATGGAAAACGCTTTCGCCAAAGTCCCAGCAGGCCTTCATCGCCTTCCGCCACGACAACCCGGAGCAGGCCGGATGGCGCTGGTACGCTCTCGCCGCCCACTCGCTCGAACCCGCCGCCCTCGCACGGCAATCGCTCGTCGGTTTTGAAAACCTGAAGCTCGCGCCGGGACAAGGCCGCTGGATCGCCGTCCCGGCATGGCTCGTGGCCGCAGTCCTGGCCCTTCTCCCGCTCTACCGCCTGCAACCCCGCCGCCGCACCTCCCGCCTGCCCCGCATGCTCACCGTCGCCCTCTGATAGAAACCGTCACGGACCCCCTACCGCATCGCGCACCCCATACGCATCCTTGTACTTTCCCGCCGCCACCTCCGCCGCCACCGCCCGCCGCTTCGCCGCCGCCGTGCCCGCCTGTGAAAAGTACCCCTCCAGTTCCTTCGCCTGTTCCGCCGTCAGCTCCGGCATCGCGACGTTGGCCCGCCACGCCCCCTTCACCTTCACCAGCCCCGCCATGGGCCCGCCGGTCATCACGATGTTCGCATGCCCCGCGTTGACCAGCTTTGCCGTCTCCCCGCTGATTTCCCAGGTCATCCCCTCCGGCGGGTGCGCGTCCGGCAACCCCGCGACGCCCGCCAGCGCCGTCGCGCATTCCTCCACCCCGAACCGCTTCACCGCGGCCGTCCACAACGCCCCGCGGCTCGCAAGCTCCTCCGCCATCGTGTCGGCATAGCGGCCCGAAACTCCGCCCTCCGCCGCCATCAGCGCACGCACCTTTTCCACTTTCCCGCTTTGCACGGCCTCCCGAAAAGCCGCCATGAACGCCTCCGGCGTGCCCGCGCTCACCAACTCCGCCGCCTTCCTCGTCGTCGTCGCCGGCCCGCCCGGCATCTCCACCGGCATCGCCGCAAACCCGTCGAAATGCACCCACTCGCGCTTCCGCCACTGCACCGCATACCCGCCGATGTCGTCGACATCGATCTGCATCGCCGCCTGGTCCTGCTGCTTGCCGCGACCCACGGTCCCTCCCGCAGGAACAAGCTGCGGCGGCGACGGTTCGCCAAACGCATGCCCCTTCTGGTCCAAAACCACGATCCGGATCTCCACCTCCGGCGAGCGCTCCGCTTCCCAGTGGATCCAGGTCGTCCCCGGCGAATTTCCGCTGCGATGAAACACCCCCTCCGGCTTCCCAACCATTACCTGTAACCCCCCCGCCGTCACCTCCTTCCCCACCTCCGCCCGCCCCGCATCCGTCCACGGCCCGGCGCTCGCGCCCACATCCACGCCCCCCGTGTCGCCCACCTTCAGTGCCAGCAACTGCCGCGACGCCGACCCATATCCCTGCAGCCCTCGCGGATCCTTCACCGCCGGATCCTCTGCCGATACCGCGACCACCACGTCCGACGCGCTGGACGCTCCCGCACGGACATCCCACCGCGGATCCCACGCCACCGGCCGGCCCTGCGCATCCCACCAGCAGTCGGGCCAGCTCCCAGGACGGCTCACGCCCACCAGCCGCACGATCCCGCCGCTGGCCAGCTTGCGCTCCCACGATTTCGCCACCGCGTCCGGATTTTTCTTCCCGGCCGCCGCCCACGCAATCGCCTGGTCCGCGTTCGCCAGCGCATCGCCGATTCCCCGATCCACAAGCTCCTCCGCCCCCGCCTGCCGCAGGTACGCAAACTCCGCCTCGCTGGCGGAGAACGCCTCCCACACCGAGAGATGCATCAGTTTCATCCCGGCCTTCGTGACGATTTCCCCGGCGAACACCACCGCCTCCCCCGTCTTCACGTCGCCGGTGTATCCGAACTTCACAGGCTTGATCACCTCCGGCGTTTGATCGTTCATGAGCGCCATGAGATCGTGCGATTCCTTGGAAAGATCGAGGTGCACCGCATCTTTGATCGGCGCCGCGCTGGCCGGCCCGGTCGAACGCGTGCTCACGACGACCACCAGGTTGTTCGCCTTGTCCACGGAAATCCCGGGCCCCGTGAGGGCTTGGGACTCAAGCCCGAAATCGCTCCCGCGCTGCGAACCAAACGCATCGTTCATGCTCGCCCAGCCAGGCCGCGCGGGACGCAACAGCACGTCCGCCGGTCGCTCCGCCAGCGCCGCCCGCAGCGCCAACGCATCGCCCTGGTAGGCCGCATAGCCGACGCCGCTGCTCGCCGCCGGCCGCAGTGCCGCGATCACCCGCTGCGCCCCGGCGGCATTGGTCACCATGTCCCAGCGCACCATCATCGCCCGCCGCCCCGCGGGAACGGGCGCCCCGATCACGATCGGCCTCGCCTGCGGATGTTGCGCCAGCAGCAGCACGCCCGCCCCGGTCGCCGCCGCCGCCACGCAGATCGCGATGCCCGATTTCACTTTTGCCCACGTCATCATGTGCGAAGCTCCTTTGGCGATCAGTGCCGCGGTTCCGGTCGTCCCGGTCATCCCGACGGTTGTCAGCACGCTGGTTGCAAGCATGGCCGGCGCGGCCGTGGCCGCCTCGGTGACCAGCAGACCCGCGACGCCGGCGGCCGGAACCGCAAAGCCTTTAGCGGCGAAGTACCGGCGAAGTTTCGCCAGCGCGCGCTCCGCGCGCTTCTCCGCCGCATCCTCCGAAATCCCCAACTCGCGCCCCGCCTCCGCCGCCGATTTCCCCTCGAGGTAGCGCACCAGCACCGCAGCCCGTTCCTTTTCGCCCAGGCGCTGCAGCGCATCGTCGAGCGCCGCCGCGGCAGGAGATTCGCTGGTGGAAGTCGATGCGCTTGTCTGAATCATGTTCGCCGCCTCCCGCGCGTGGCGCCGCCGGCGGCCTTCGGTTTTCCGCACGTTGCGGCAGCAGAACGCCGTCGCCCGGTACAACCATCCCGCCAGCACGCCGCGGCGCGACAGGCGGCGAGCCCGCTGCGAAAGCAGCAGAAACACGGCCTGCGTCACGTCGTCGGCTTCGGTACCGGGGCCGCCGAGCATGCGGCGGGCGGTGTTGTAGACGAGGTTGAGGTGGCGCTGGACAAGCGGTTCGAAAGCGGCGGGGTCGCCGGCGGCGTAGCGGTCGAGAAGGGACCAGTCGGTTTGGACGGGATCTTGCTGCATACGTTGCAAAGTGTACGGTCGGGGGGCGGTTCCGACAGAATTCCGGGAAATTCAGGGACAGTGGATGTTGCTGGGCAAAAAAGAGCCGGCCCGCATTTTGGGATGCGGGCCGGCGGGAGGACGGAGGGTGTGACGGGGTTACTTGGTGGAGTAACCGCCGCCGGCGCCGCCGCGGACGACGGCCTGGGCGGCCGCGAGGCGGGCGATGGGGACGCGGTAGGGGGAGCAGGAGACGTAGCTCAGACCCACCTTGTGGCAGAATTCGACGGAGGCGGGGTCGCCGCCGTGTTCGCCGCAGATGCCGAGCTTGATGTCGCTGCGGACGCCGCGGCCCTTGTCGCAGGCCATCTGAATGAGCTGGCCGACGCCGGTCTGGTCGAGGGACTGGAACGGATCCTTGGGGAGGATTTCCAGTTCGACGTACTTGGGGACGAAGGAGCCGACGTCGTCACGGGAGAAGCCGAAGGTCATCTGGGTGAGGTCGTTGGTGCCGAAGGAGAAGAACTCGGCCTGCTTGGCGATTTCATCGGCGGTGACGGCGGCGCGGGGCACTTCGATCATGGTGCCGACCTTGTAGGCGACCTTGGCGCCGGCCTTGGCGAAGACTTCGTCGGCGACGGCGCGGACCTTGGGCAGCAGGAACTCGAGTTCCTTCACCGTGTTCACCAGCGGGATCATGACTTCGGGCTCGACCTTGATGCCCTTCTTCTGGCATTCGACGGCGGCTTCGAAGATGGC